>CAZCXO010000008.1:0-15767 GCA_964502645.1 uncultured Candidatus Saccharibacteria bacterium | reverse complement strand
GGCGCTGGCCTGGGCTGTCGTGGACGTTCTTGGCGGTACCGCCGGCTTTGACATGCGACATGTGCTAATTCCTTATTATTACGAGCAGCTGGCGGGCAACGGTTTGATCTGATCGATAATAGATTAAATCTTGACTCCCGGAGTGCTCAAAACTGACCTGATTATAGCCCAAATCGCTTATCTGGTCAATAAGGGGTAGCTTTTTGAACTGGCTAGGCCTGGTTTGCCAGGCAGGCATAGCTAGGCACAGCCGCATGCCTGATTTGATCTGGCTATGGATGTTCTGCAGGAATTTCTTAATTATTAAATTGCAGTCAGCTACGGTTTGCGCTATAACCTCTGGTGATGGCGGGGCGGTGAATGGACGTCCCAAGTAGGTTTCTGACGCTACGAAGTCAAAGCCATCTGTCCATTCGTGATTGGTAGCATCGGCTTTTTCCACCGTGACCGATGTTTCATAGTTGTACCAGGACCGCAGCCAATCGATATTCGCCTGTGCGTAATCAACCATCCGCTGGTCAAGGTCGCTACCATAGGCACCGTAACCCATCAGCAGAGCCTCCTGTAAGATGACGCCAGTACCACAGAACGGATCCAGCACAGCCTGATTAAGCAGAGGTTTTGGAATCGGCTGGTCGGCCGGGATATCGCAGATCGATTCCAATTTGTTTTCCTGAATCTGGCCGCAGGCCAGGTTGATGATGATCTGGGCCAGCTTAGGCGGCAACATGCCGACTTTGGCATCACGCTTAGGCCGGCCACGGTCGCGTTTGGTATAGGCATCTATATCCTGGACTTTGACGGTTTGCGCCACTATCGTTCGTGCCCCGTCTTTGATAAAAACCAACTCCCAGCCGGTCGGACCGGTCAGTTGGTTATGCAGGATCTGGGCGCTGTTCAACTCAGCTGATTTATTAGGAATCAAGCGCACATTACGGCCGGTTTTCCTGATGGCTTTTTTGAGTCTCAGGCCGGTCTTTTCCATCTGTTTAATCGGGATATTTAAGTCGATTACGCTGAGTCCGAGCCGCATCTTGCCTTCGGGCATACGCTGGGAGTGGCCAGGGGAGACTTTAAGCAGGAATTTTTCGATTTCCGGCCAGTTGGTGGTGTCCAAGGCCGTCAGGATTTTGCAAAACTTGACGCTGCCGCCCAGCCGGTCAAAGGCCAGCATGCATGGGTCAATGTCAACGATCACCGTTTTATTACCGACCGCTTTCAATTTGTCCGCGCCATATAGGCTTTCAAGCTCAGCCATTCCCAACTCAGGCTGCCGCCCCAACACTAATAAACTCTGCATGTTTTCAGTTTACATGAATCGGCTTAACTATCGGCTAATTGCTATAATGGGCTGATGAGCGAAGGGCATTGGCTGAGACAGCGCTGGAAGCTGGTCGTTAACGTGGGGACACTGCTGGCATTAGTCGTTCTGGTGTTCGCGATACGGCATCAGCTTAGTGATACTTTTGGACGATTGGGGCAGCTGCATGCCTCGGCCTTGCTGCTGCTTCTGCCGATCGAAGCCCTGAATTATCATGCCCAGGCCCGCTTATACCAGCGATTGTTCAAGATCGTCGGCAACAGGTTGAGCTATAAGAAACTTATAAAGGTGTCGCTGGAGTTGAACTTCGTCAACCATGTTTTCCCGACCGGTGGCGTGACCGGACTGTCATACTTCACGCTTAGGATGAGGCAAGGCAGGGAATTGAGTGGTGCCAAGGCCACGCTGGTCCATATCATGAAGGTCAGCCTGTATATCCTGTCGTTTGAGATCGTCTTGTTGTTCGGCGTGCTGGCACTGGCAGTCATGGGTAGAGTCAGCAATCTGGTCATGTTGGTGGCCGGGTCGCTGTCAACGCTGATGCTGATTGGCACGTTCGGTTTCTTTTTCGTCCTGGAAAGCAAGCAACGGATTAACAGCTTTTTCACGTCATTGACCAAGGGGCTGAACTGGCTTATCCACTTGGTTAGACGCGGTCATCCGGAGACCATCAATATCGACCAGGCCAGACAGGTATTTGATGATTTCCAGGAAAATTATATTGAGATCAAGAAGAATCTGACGCTGCTCAAGGTACCGTTCCTGTACGCTTTGCTGGCTGACATAACAGAGGTGTTGGCGGTGTACGTCGTCTACCTGGCGTTTGGTAACCTGGTCAATATCGGTGCGGTGATCCTGGCTTACGCGATTGCGAACTTTGCGGGATTGGTGTCGGTATTGCCGGGCGGGGTTGGTATTTATGAAGCCTTGATGACGGCGGTTCTGGCCAGTACGGGGATTCCCCCGGGTGTCAGCCTGCCGGTCACAGTGACTTATCGGATAGCTAACAGTTTGATCCAACTGCCGCCAGGCTATTATTTTTACCAAAAGGCAATCAGTGAGGGCGGCGCCAAGCCGGTCAAGGAGATAAACCATGAGTTCCAAGCCTGAGATTGAGCTCAGTGTCAGCGACTTCGTGGCGCTGCTAAACCAGACTCTGGAATTCGCCTATCCCAGCCTGGTGATCATCGGTGAACTGGCGAACTTTAAGATTTGGCGCGACCGCCTGGTATTCTTTGACCTGAAGGACGAAGAGGCTGTAGTTAATTGTTGGGCCTATATGACGCAGCTGCCTGGGCCGCTGGAAGATGGCATGCTGGTCAAAGTCCGCGGCCAACCGCGTTACCATCCGTCACGCGGCTTCCGATTCAATACCCAGACCATCCAGCCGGCTGGAGAGGGCAGTATCAAGAAAGCCGCCGCCCTGTTGCAGGCCAAGCTGGCGGCCGAAGGCTTATTCGACGAGTCACGCAAGCGGTTGTTACCGTATCCGCCGGAGCGCATCGGCCTGGTGACATCCAAGCAATCAGCCGCCTACGCTGATTTCATTAAGGTCCTGAATGCCCGCTGGCGCGGCCTGGAAATCCAACTGATTGACGTGCAGGTCCAGGGCGAAGTTGCTCCAGAACAGATAGCAAATGCTTTGGCTCAGTTTAATACGGAGGCCAGGCCACTTGACGCCATCGTTCTGATAAGAGGTGGTGGTAGCGCCGAGGACCTGGCGGCTTTCAATACGGAAGTGGTGACTCGGGCGGTGGCGGCCAGCCGGGTGCCGACGCTGGTCGCCATCGGCCACGAGATCGACCTCAGTTTAGCCGAGCTGGCCGCCGACCGGCGGGCCAGCACGCCCAGCAACGCCGCCGAATTGCTGGTGCCTGATCATACGGAAATACTAAAGGCCTTACAATCTATGAACAGGGAATTACAACAGGCAGGATTTTCCCAGATCCAAGCTGCCAGAGCAAGTGTTGAATATCAGGCACAAATCCTGGAACACCGTTTACAGCCGGTTTTTGAGAAGGCTACGCAAAGTTTAATGAGCCAAATCAGATTGCTTGAGGCCTTCAACCCTCAAGCCGTTTTGCGTCGGGGTTATGCCATCGTTCGCCATAACGACAAGGCGGTTCGCAGCAGCCGGTCTTTGCGTAAGGGCAATACAGTCGGCGTTCAGCTGCATCAAGGCGGCTTTTTAGCCCAAGTAGAAGAGGTTAACAATGACCAAGCTTGATTCTTATAAGAGTTTAAAGTCTGAACTGGACGCGGTCATGGCTGAACTGCAGAATGAGGATCTGGATGTTGATGAGGCACTTAAGTTGTACCGGCGCGGGCAGGAACTGATTCAAAAATTGGAAGAATATCTTAAGACGGCTGAAAATAAGCTGACTGAGTTGCGGTCTAAGCCCCGATCTAGGGCATGATCTGGTTGGTCGTGGTTCCAGTCGGTTTAGCTATCTGTTTCGGTGGCGTGGTCTTGCTGGGCGCGCCATATTTACCTACGCTGCGGCCGCAGGTCAAAGCGGTCTTGGAGCTAGCGGACTTGCAACCAGGCAACACCCTGCTGGAGCTGGGTTGCGGAGACGGGCGGGTAGTGCTGGCGGCGGCCAGGCAGGGGATTAATGTAATCGGTTACGAGCTGAACCCACTGCTGGCGATACTAAGCTGGTTGCGGACCCGGCGACATTGGCGGCAGGTCCGTATTATATGGGGTAATTACTGGCAGGCTGCCTGGCCGCCGGCCGATGCCATCTTTGTATTTTTAATCCCAAGATATATGAAAAAACTGGATAAAAAAATTGTGCAATATAAGCATAAGCCCGTCAATTTGGTAAGTTTTGCGTTCGCGGTTCCTGGCAAAAAACCGGCTAAACAGAAAGCCGGTGTATTCCTATACCGCTATAAGTAATTATTGCCCACGCACCTCATATGGGTTACCATAAACGGTATGACCAAGTTAACCCAGGCCGGAGCCGTCAATGGTGTAGTGGTGTCTTTGGTCTTGGCAGTCCTGCTGCTATGCGGCGCACTGGCTTTCGGCGGTTGGGCATTCAATAGCCGGCAGGATTATATGAATAACGTCGATACTAAGATAGCGGCTGCCGTCGGAAATGCCAAACAGCAGCAGATAACCACTGATAACACCAAGTTCGCAGAGGAGGCCAAGCAGCCACTGCGGACCTACAATGGACCGGAAGCTTATGGTAGTCTGATAGTCAATTTCCCTAAGACCTGGAGCGCATATGTTAACGATACTGGCAGTAGCGGAAGCTTGGTCGATGGTTATTTTAACCCTGGCGTAGTACCGTCAGTCAGTGACCAACATTCCACTTTCGCGCTGCGGGTTCAAGTGCTATCACAGCCTTATGACCAATCACTGCTACCACTCAAATCCGCCCAGCAGAGCGCGAAGCACTCGGTCAGCTTCAGCGCTTACGCGTTGCCGATGCAGCCTAAAATAGTCGGTATCAAGGCTGTCGGCCAGATCGGCCAGCAGCAGAACGGTATCAATGGGACGATGGTAGTTTTACCGTTGCGTTCCAATACTCTGGAAATTTCCACCCAGGGCGATAAATTCCTTAACGATTTCAACACCTATATCCTACCGAAATTCAACTTTTCACCCTAGCCGCCGCCGACTGATATAATCGGTAGAGGAGGTAAGCTATGGCGGTGGCGCCGATTTTATCACAAAACTTACTGCTGGGCGTGGCTGAGGAATTGAAATTACCCCTGTTGCAGATTGCCAGGCAGGCCGAACAGCTGGCTCTGGATGATGCGCCCGTGCTTGGCATCAAAATCATTCAGGCCACGGCCGACTCGGCTTTGCAGCTGCTTGACAATTATGTGTTAGGGGTACGGCTGGCCCTCGAGCCGGCTCATCTCAATGCCGAATCGATTTCCGTTTCCAGCGTATTATATGATACCGGCCAGCAACTTGACTCCTTAGCCAAAAGCTACGGCGTGACTCTCGAGCTGAACGTGGCCGGCCGGTTCGGCCCGGTGCTGGCGCATCGCCAGGGCCTACAGGCTGCACTGGTCAGTCTGGGCGCCGCTCTTATTGAAGCCCTGCCGGCCCAGGACGAACGGCCGGAGCAGCTCAAGCTCCAGCTGGCTACCCATCGCAGCCGCTATGGCATCGTGGCCGGACTGTATGCCGAGACAAAACAGCTCAGCCGCGAGGCCCTACGCCACGGCCGGGCGCTGCAGCCGCGCAGCCGCCAACCCTTGCTTAGCCTCAGCCACACCAGCGGCGCGGGCATCTTCGTGGCTGACACCATCCTGCAGGCTATGCAATTGCATCTCCACGCCTCCCGCCATCACCGCCTTTATGGGCTGGGTACTGTCCTGCAACCTAGCCAACAGGTCCAACTGATCTGATGAAAATTCTATTAATCGAGCCCGATTATTTATTGGCTAGTGTTTACAAGCAGGCACTGCAAAAAGCCGGACATGATATCAATCTAGCAGCCACAGCTCAGACCGCTATCACTGCTGCCGACCGGGCTAAACCTGACTTAGTCATTCTGGAACTACAGCTGGTCGAGCACTCCGGCCTTGAGTTCCTCTACGAGTTCCGTTCCTATAGCGATTGGCAAGATGTTCCGGTCATTGTCCACAGCCAGGTGCCGTCGGCCGAATTCGCCGTCAACCCATTATTAAAAAAAGAATTAGGCGTCCAAATCTATCTGTATAAACCTCTGACTTCACTCAGGCAACTGATGCAGGCGATCGACGAACTGGCTCCCCAAACGGCGTGAAATACCTGGTAACCCGCGGCATCGTCCTGGCCCGTACCGACTACGGCGAAGCTGACCGCATCGTCACTATGCTGACGCCGGACCACGGCAAATTGCGGTTAATGGCTCGGGGCGTCCGCAAGCCCAAGTCCAAGCTGGCTGGCGGTATTGAGCTGTTCAGTGTCAGTGACATAACTTTCATAGAAGGCAAGGGCGAGATCGGCACCCTGATTTCCAGCCGTCTGCATACCCACTACGGCAAAATCGTCACAGACCTGGACCGCGTCCAACTCGGCTACGACTTGATAAAAGTGCTGAACAAAGCCACCGAGGACCACCCGGAACCAGCTTATTTTGAACTTTTAGACCAAACCCTCCAAGCCCTTGACAGCAGTGCTATACATCTGGACCTCATCCGCCTCTGGTTCGAAGCCCAACTACTTAGGCAGGCCGGCCACACCCCGAACCTCAGCACAGATACCGACCACCGCAAACTAGCTGCCGACCAAACCTACAACTTTGATTTTGACCACATGGCCTTTACCCCCCACGTCCGCGGCCGTTTCAGCGCTAGCCACATCAAGCTATTGCGGCTGGTTTTCGCTGGCCACTCGCCAGCAAAGGTAGCATCTATCAAGGACATCGAAGGAATCATTAAGGCTAACCAGAAATTAATGACCAGCTTACTCCAGCTTCAACATTTGCGGTGAGCAATACTTTAAGGACAGGCTAGAGGTACTCTTAAGGTATAATTAATCGCAATGAGCCAAGTAAGTCTCGACCAGATTGTCAGCCTGTGCAAACGCCGCGGTTTCCTTTACCAGGGCAGTGAGGTTTACGGCGGCCTGGCCGGCACCTGGGACTACGGCCCGCTCGGCGTGACGCTCAAGCGCAACGTTATGAACCAATGGTGGAAGACCTTCGTCGAGAACCGCACTGATATGTACGGCGTCGACGCTGCCATCCTCATGAATAAGAAAGTCTGGGAAGCCTCCGGCCACGCCACCGGTTTCAACGACCCGATGGTCGAATGCCTGAACTGCCATTCGCGTCTGCGCCAAGACCACATCAAAGATAACAAGTGCCCAGTGTGCGGCACCGTGGCCAAGTTCAGTGAGCCGCGCCAGTTCAACATGATGTTCACCACAACGATCGGGCCGGTCGAGGACGAGAATTCCATCAGCTACCTGCGGCCGGAAACTGCGCAGGGCATCTTCACTAATTATAAGAATGTGGTTGATAGCTTTTATCCGGATCTGCCGTTCGGCATCGCCCAGCAGGGCAAGGCCTTCCGCAATGAGATCAGCCCACGCGATTTCGTCTTCCGTAGTCGCGAGTTCGAGCAGTTGGAGATCGAATATTTTATTCATCCTGACCACTGGGAAACGGCATTTGAACAGTGGGTAAAGGATATCGAACAATTCTTGCAGAGCCTTGGCCTGCCGGCAGAAAAGGTCAGCAAGTTGGAAGTGCCGGACGAGGACCGGGCGCATTACAGCAAGCGCACCATCGACTTTGAGTTCGACTATCCGATCGGCAAAGAAGAATTGCTTGGCCTGGCCTATCGTACTGACTTTGACTTGATGAATATCCAGAAAGCCACTGGCAAAAGCATGGAATACAAGCCCAAGGACGGCGGCAAACCGTTCGTGCCACATGTCATCGAGCCGAGTTTCGGGGTCGAACGCCTTATCATGGCCATCCTGGCCTCAGCCTATTCCGAAGACGAGATTAACGGCGAAAAACGGGCGGTTTTGAAGTTACCGACCCATCTTGCTCCAGTCAAAGTCGCGGTTTCACCCTTGCTTAAGAACAAGCCGGAGCTGGTTTCCAAAGCCAAAGAAGTCTATGAGATGCTCAAGAAAGAATCAGGCGCTGTCATGTACGACGACAACGGCAACATCGGCAAACGCTACCGCCGCCAGGACGAAATCGGCACGCCATACTGCGTCACCATCGACTTCGACACCCTCACCGATGACACTGTCACCGTCCGTGATCGCGACACCACTGAACAAAGCAGGGTTAAGATAAATGGCCTTGGCTCGGCTCTAAAAAATTAGCCAGAACGAGCCACCTATACGTAACAGGCAATTATGATATAATATATTAAATGAGTGAGACAATTCAGGCCGACAACGGACCGTTTTTGCCCGACAGGCTTTCTATTGCTGAATTCAACCCTCGCGAGATTGTTAAAATTATGGGATCATCCGTGTTGCAACACGGCTTGGCCAAGGAAAATTTTAATTGGCTGGCGGCTTACTTAGTCGAAGAGATTGGGTTATATGAAGGTGAGGTCGTGGAGTGGTTCAAAAGCAACGCCAAAGGTCTGGGCGGTCAGCGGCCGCTTGATGTATGGGACAACCCGGACGGTTTCGTCGAAGTATTTGATTATGCCCAGGAATTCAAAGCCCAGGTTGCTGAAGATTTAGGCCGGGATTATCTGTCTGAAACTTATCAAGAAGGAGTTGAGCGTTCACAACGGATGGGCTTGGATGCCATGAAAATCATCAGCCTGGCTTTTGAAGGAATCAATATAACGGATACAGAATTGGCATATGGTCGTGATCTTGCTGTTTACAATCCTGCCAGGGGCGTTAGACTGGTTGCCAGTTGGCGGCGCGGCAGTGTCCTGCAACACTATCGAATCGATCGACAAAACCCGGATAGAACCCGCCTTTCACGTTATTTCGTAGTGTTCGGTTCACCTGAAGGCAGATTGCGGATCTTTCAGACGGGCATAGGTGAGTTTTTCAATGTCGATGGCAAGCATACAGATGAACTGGACAGCGATATTGATGGCCGACCGCCCACAGCCGGGCAGGTTGCTAGCTTCGTTATCCCGCTTGCCAACGAAGTCAAAAACGGTTCCTTGGTCAAAATGCAGCCATGACTGGTGTCTAATTTCCAGCCATCAAGAGTGTTATGATTGAGGCGAGATGAGTGATACGCTGATTGCGACGTTGGCTGGTTTGTTCGTAGCCCTGGCTTGGGGGACGACTGATTGGCTGACCGCCCGCAGCTCCAGGCACTATGACACCCTAGAAATTAACTTCGCGGTTCAAACCATCAGCTTGGTCTGGGCCGGTATCATCTTTGCTTTCAGCGGTTTGCATGTCGATGATGGGGTCCAGGTCTTTCGGATTGCCCTGAGCAGCGCGTTAATCGTCATAGCTTACCTGGCCTTTATCAAGGCTCTATCATCCGGTGTTTTAGGAATTGTAGTGCCGCTCGGCAATATCTATCCCTTGTTTACCATTGTCCTGTCGCTGGTTTTCCTGTCGACCCATATCAAACTGGTCCAACTGATAGCCATGCTCGGTATTACCCTGGGGGCCGCGTTGTTGGCCTACGAAAAGAACGTTAAAAAGATTCCTTTTAAAGAGATGCACAAGGAAACCGGTCTGGCCCTGATGGCAGCAGTTATTTGGGGTGTTGGCTTCTTTGTGTTGAACCCGGTAGTCGGACAGGTATCGTGGCAAACCATCACCATCATCAGCGAACCCACCGCCTTCATCCTGTCCTTCTTGTTACTAGTTGCTACGAGACGACAGCAAACTACAGCAGCCATCAAACGTTCTTGGCAGGCCAAGATGCCGCTACTGGTTGGCCTGCTTGGTACCGCCGGCATGATTTCTTTATACTTTGGATCGACCAGGGCAGGCAGTGTCTTGATCCCGACAGTGCTGGCAGCCGCCGCGCCTTTGGTTACCTCTCTGTTCGGAGCGTTGTTCGAAGGCGAGCGGCTCGGAGTCCTTAAACGGGTCGGCGCCGTCGTCGTGGTGGCTGGCATCGTCGCTTTAAATATAGTTTAAAGGTGGCCCATTACCGTATAAACGCTTAAGCTCTGGATTTTTTGAGCTGGGCGGCTTATACTCCAAGATATAAGTCAAAGGAGAGTGGGATGAATATTGACGTCAACCTCTGGGGAGTGTTGTTGGCGGGCGTGTCGAGCATGGTTATAGGCATGCTTTATTATGCCGAGGGCGCCTTCGGTAAACAGTGGAAAAATCTGAGCAAAGTCGATACCAATGAGTTCGAAAAGGCCATGCCGCGGCTGATGCCGTTGATTTTCCTGGCGGCGCTGGTGACGGCCTATGTCGTGGCTTATGTGATGTTCCTGTACCACAGCTTCTTCCAGACATCCTGGTTGGCAGCCGGTATCGAAACCTCGCTGATTCTGTGGCTGGGTATCTCAGCTACCACGGTTTACATTCATACCGCCATGGATCTTAAGCCCAAACAATTGACCATCATATCTTTGGGCAACCGTCTGTTGTCGATCCTGGCCATGGGTCTGATAGTCGGCTGGATCCATCCTTAAATCATCATTAAACCGGTCACCAAAAATTTGACGCTGTCCCGCTAGGGCTGTCATCATAGTTGTCCACTAACGGAGGACAGCCTTATGCATCGACATCAAATTAAATACCTGGTAAGACCGGTAGCAGTGATCGTGGCTGTGCTCATTATCGTCAGCGGCGTGACTTTCGCGGCTCTGCAGAGCCAACCGGTTAGCTGACCGGCAACAGTCGTGGTCTTCTGACAGGTCCGGCAGCTGTGGCGCAGCTATGCCCGGCGGGGCTACAGTGCTAGACTGGAGACATGAAGCGCCAAGCGCCGGCGAATACCTACGCATTTATCGACAGCCAAAACCTTAATCTGGGTACCCAGCGGATGGGTTGGAAACTCGATTGGCGTAAATTCCGCAAATACCTGCGCGACAAACACGGCGTCAGCAAGGCCTACATGTTCATCGGCTACATGAGTGAGAACGAACAGCTCTACGAATATATGCACGAGCTTGGCTACTTGGTCGTCCTCAAGCCGACCGTCGATGTCGGTAGCAAGCCTGTCTCCGAACCGAGTGATGAAACTAAGGAGCCCAAGGAAGCCGAAAAAGAAAAGCCTCAGGTCAAGGGCAACGTTGACGCTGAGCTCGTACTCTATGCCATGAAAGAACTGCCTAATTACAGGAAGGCCATCATCGTTTCCGGCGATGGAGACTTCTTCAGCTTGGCCGAGTATCTGCAGGATAAAGGCAAGCTGGCCCACATCCTGACCCCGAACTGGCAATATTCCAGCCTGCTCAAAGTTTTCGAGCCCAAGATCATCCAGCTCAACAAGCTGCGCCGCCAGTTGACCTACCACGACCGCAAAAAGAAGTAGTATACTGTAAACAAGACCAAGACTCTCGAAATTATCAATCAATCAAAAGGAGGCGTTATGTTAGGTGATAAAGATATGGTCGTGATCATTGCGGTCAAAGATATGGGGACAGCCAAGAAGTTTTACGGGGATACCCTGGGACTTAAATTCATGGAGGAAGACCCGGGCGGGGCCATGTACAAATCAGGCAGCAGCCGGGTTTTTGTCTATCCATCACAGTACGCCGGTTCGGACAAATCTACTCACGGCGGCTGGACAGTGGACGATATCGAAGCTACTGTCGAAGAACTGCAGGGCAAGGACGTCAAGTTCGAAGAATACGACAATCTGCCCGAGACCAAGCGCGAGGGCGCTATTCACACCATGGGCAAGCTGAAAATGGCCTGGTTCAAGGATCCTGATGGCAACATCCTGGTTCTGGATAACGGCGCGCAATACAACCAGTAAGGCATTCAAGTGACAGATAAGAAATGGGATTTTTCCGGTCTGAAGGCCATGGTCTTCAACGGCACGTTGAGCAAGTCGTCGGAACCGAGCCACACCGAATTGCTGATCAACATCTGCCGCGGCATCATGGAAAAGCACGGTGTCGACGTAGAGGTCATCCGCACAATTGACCATGACATCGCCGTCGGCGTCTATCCGGACATGCGCGAGCATGGCTGGGCCAAGGATGAATGGCCCGCTATATATAAGAGAGTCCAGAAGGCCAATATCTTGATCTTAGCCGGTCCGATCTGGCTGGGCGACAATTCGTCAGAGACCAAGAAAATCATCGAACGTCTCTACGCCTGCAGTCATTTGCTTAACAAGCAAGGTCAATATGCCTACTACGGCAAGGTCGGCGGTAGCCTGATCACCGGCAACGAAGACGGCATCAAGCACTGCACCATGAACACGCTGTACAGCCTCCAACACCTGGGCTGCGTAATTCCACCACAAGCCGATGCCGGCTGGATCGGCGAGGTCGGTCCCGGCCCAAGCTATGGTGACGATGATGGCAAGGGAGGCAAGGTCGGATTGGATAGCGACTTCACCAACCGCAACACCACCTTCATGACCTGGAACCTGATGCACCTGGCCCAGATGCTCAAGGACGCCGGCGGCATCCCGGCTTATGGCAACCAACGGACCAAGTGGGACGCTGGCGCTCGCTTCGACTTCACCAATCCCGAATACCGCTAGGGGAAGGAGGCATATGCACCTTAAAATTACCAAATTCGTCCACTCCTGCCTGCTAGTGGAAACGCCCGACCGTGTTGCTCTGTTCGACCCGGGTATGCTGAGCGAGTCGGCGCTGAAGATTGACCTGCTACCACACCTGGATGATATCTTCATCACTCACGTCCACGGTGACCACGCCAGCCCAGCGCTGGTCAAGCGACTGCTGGCCAAATTCCCGACGGTCCGCATTACCAGTACTGAAGAAGTCGTTCGACACCTGGCCATTGAAGGCATCAAGGCCACCACCTCACTGCCCGCCGGCGTCAGCCTGTTCGAATCACCGCACGAGAATGTCAAACCGCTTTTCCCACAGCCTCAGAATATTGGCATCCACTACCTGGATGTGCTAAGCGACCCTGGTGACAGCCACAGTTTTCACGAGACCAAACCGATCTTGGCGTTGCCGATCACGGCCCCGTGGGGAGCAACAATCCGCGCACTCAACCTGGGGCTGGAACTCAAGCCAAAACACGTCCTGCCGATCCACGATTGGCACTGGAACGATGAGGCCCGCGCCCAGACCTACGCTTCATTCGAGAAAATCCTCGCTGAGCAGGGCATCACTTTCCACCCGCTGGCCACCGGCCAGCCAGTCACCATCGACCTCTAAGTCCGTCAGCGATCAACTTTTCATAATATTCGAATAGCATTGGTTCCAATTATTTACAAAATTTACATAATAATTGGAACCTACCTCATCAGGATATATTAAGAGGGAAGGGTTCAGAGAATGTTACTACACAACAACATTGACATAAACAGTATAATTTGCTAGAATAACTGTATGGTTACTAAAACAAAAATACAAACGCAGCCAACCTACAACCTAGCTGATCTGGGCCGACAGGCCGGCATGCTGCTGATGAGCGCCGCCGTAACCGTGGGCATGCTTGAGCTGCCGGATAGGGCCAATAAGATCATAGTCCCTAACCAGCCAGCGTTCGCCTGGGCCAATGAGAACCAACAGCCCACCGACCAGAACACCCTCCGCCGGGCCAGTGAAGAGACTGAGCAGCACTACGTCAGCTACAGCGTTGCCCAGCGTACGCCGTCACGGAGCGGCCGCAGCTAATAAGCTTGACCATTTTAAAATAATATGTTAGGATAAAAATATGGCAACAAATGTAATTTTTAACGAGCAGCAACATGTAATGGGCGAAATGCCTGATGTTTTCAGCCCTCAACCTGGTACACACCAGGTAGGGCCTGACGAGACACGTGTCCAAGCCATGCTGACTAAGCAAGGTCGACAAGGGCTAGGTATTATCCAAGATAGAGAAGAGGGTGTGATTACGACCAGCCCTACACCAAGCGCTGTTGAAGTCCGTCGCGCTGGGCTCAAGGAAGCTATCAGGAAAACGGCAGCTGCTGCTGCTGCCGTCGGCACGCTAGCAGTAGGTGCCTTTGCCGGGCCGGGTGTGGTTCATTCAATCGATAGCCCTGATCGGCCACCAGCCCCCGGTTCAGCCGAAGCCCATCATGAAGCGCTAGCACGTATGATTGAATCCGGCCGAGGCACTGATCCTATCCTCGACCAACCCGATGAAGCTACGGTACGTGCCCGGGTTGCGGCCACACAAGACGAAATCGCTCCTAAGTAAGCTAGTGTTTGTTAAGGGACTTTAGACCACGCATATAGCGCTTTTGGAGATAACAGGGGAAAAACTGTGGAAAAGTGGTGTAAGTAGCACCACTTTTTTTGTTTATTTAGTTGCAGGGGGGTTATAGTGGGTAGTACACTCATGTGAGTGGGTAGAAATGGTAAGGCAAAACAGCTTACCGCTTCAAAACAAAAACCACTAAGCACTCACTAAGGGAGATCAATGGCCACGGTAGATTACTTCGAACGCAAGCTTGATGACAAGCGGCGTTTGACCATACCGCCCGAGCTGCGCGACAAGTTCGCCAGCGGGGCAGTCGTGACCAGAGGTTTCGACCGGTACCTGCATCTTTATCCCAAAGATGTCTGGGAAAACCTGGTAGAACCTCGGTTGGCCGGCGATATCCTGGACGAGCGCATCGCCGATCTCAACATCCAGTTCCGGATGGGCAAGATCGAACAGCAGCCCGATGGCAAACAGGGGCGCATAACGCTTGAGCAGCACTTGCTCGACTACGCCGGCATCGACAGAGATGTCATCGCGGTCGGGGTAGGGCAGTACTGGCGGCTGATAGCACCCGAGCAAGCCTAGCAAGGCGTACCTTAACAATCCGGTAAGAATAGCAACTTGAGGTCAGCTATTCGGCAGTCAACAAGTGGATATCGGTAGCAAACCACTCCAAAAAGTGCTTCGCACCTTTCAAAAAACACCTCCCAAAACTCCACCTCACACATAAGTCTCTCAAACTTGACTTTGGCGAAAAGTACTTGTACATTTTGCTTAAGTCACCAAAAACAAAAATCCCAAAAAAACAAAAAGTTGGCTGCCGAGTAGGTGACCTTGCGCAAGCGAGCCAAGATGCACCAAAACAAACACCAAAATAAACATTTACCGGTACTTTTGGACGAAGTCCTGCGGTATCTGGACCCAAAGGCTGGGGAATCATACCTCGACCTGACGGCCGGTTACGGCGGGCACACCGCCGAAGTACTGGCACGGACTGGAAGCCTCACACGGGCTACGCTGGTCGACCGCGACCAACAAGCGATAGCCGCCCTCCGGGAACGGTTCGGCGATAAAGCCGAAATTATCCAGTCGGATTTCCTGACTGTCAGCCGGGAACTGGCCGCCCAGGGAAGACAATTCGAGCTTATTTTGGCTGATTTGGGGACATCGTCACCGCACCTTAACGACCCCAGCCGTGGTTTCGCAATTAGCCAGGCTGGACCGCTGGACATGCGAATGGACCAGTCACAGATCCTGACCGCCGCTGACATCGTCAACGGCTATAGCCAGGCCGAGTTGGCTGATCTGTTGCAGCGCTATGGCGAAGAGCCCAAGGCCCGTCAGATCGCCCAGGCAATCGTGGCCCATCGGCCGATTACCACGACTGAGCAATTGGCGTCCGTGGCGGCGGCCGCCTGGCCAGGCCGCAGCCGGATTCATCCGGCAACGCGGACTTTCCAAGCCCTGCGCATCGCCGTCAATGACGAACTTGGCCAACTGGCCGGCAGCTTACCGCTATGGATCGAACTGCTGGCGCCAGGCGGCCGCCTGGCCGTCATCAGCTTCCATAGCCTGGAAGACCGTCTCGTCAAACAGGTCCTAGGGGCCGCCAGTGGTGACCGTTACGATGCCGAGCTCCGGTTGCTCACCAAACGCCCGGTGACGCCGAGCTCCTCTGAAATCGTCCATAATCCGCGCGCCCGCAGCGCC
>CAZCXO010000007.1:0-16171 GCA_964502645.1 uncultured Candidatus Saccharibacteria bacterium | reverse complement strand
GAAGAAACCATCCGCACCGCGGATTATCTTTTAGACATCGGTCCGGGTGCCGGTATCCACGGCGGCCATATCATCGCTTCCGGCTCTCCGGCCTCTGTAGCCAAAGTTAAAAAAAGCGTGACAGCTGAATATCTGTCGGGAACTAAGAAGATAGCAATCCCTAAAAAGCGTCGTCCCGGCAACGAAAAATCGCTGACCATCAAAGGCGCCCGTGAAAATAATCTGCAGAACGTGGACATCGAAATTCCGCTCGGCAAACTAGTGGTCGTCAGTGGAGTCAGTGGTTCCGGCAAATCCAGCCTGATCAATGATATTTTGGCAAAGGAACTATTAGCCAGGTTGCACCGGGCCAACACCGTGCCTGGCCGTCACGATGACATCGAGGGCATCAAACAGCTCGATAAGGCTATTATCATCGACCAAAGCCCGATCGGCCGAACCCCGCGGAGTAATCCTGCTACCTATACAGGTTTGTTCACACCTATCCGTGAACTCTTCGCTAGCATGCCCGAAGCCAAATTAAGAGGTTACGGTCCGGGGCGCTTCAGCTTCAACGTTAAAGGCGGCCGCTGTGAGAACTGCGCCGGCGATGGCATCATCAAGATTGAGATGCACTTCTTGCCGGACGTCTATGTACCCTGCGAAGTCTGCAAAGGCAAACGCTACAACCGTGAGGCCCTGGAAATCCATTACAAGGGCAAGACCATCAGCGACGTGCTGGAAATGACCTGCGAACAGGCTCTGGAATTCTTTGCCAACATTCCGGCCATCGCCCGCAAGCTGCAAACCCTGGTTGACGTCGGCCTTGGCTACATCGCGCTTGGCCAATCGGCTACCACGCTGAGCGGCGGTGAAGCTCAACGGGTCAAGCTCAGCACCGAACTCAGCCGCCGCCCGACGGGCCGCACACTCTACATTCTCGACGAACCGACCACCGGCCTGCACATGGCCGACGTCGAAAGGTTGTTGCATGTCTTACACGCTCTAGTCGAAGCTGGCAATAGCATGGTCATTATCGAGCACAATCTGGACATCATCAAGAACGCCGATTGGCTGATCGACATGGGGCCGGAAGGCGGTGACGGCGGCGGCCAAATCATCGCCCAGGGCACCCCTGAACAAGTTGCAAAAAACAGAAAAAGCTACACTGGACAATATTTGACAAAAGTGCTATAATACTACTATGTCAACAGATGTGACTGTCAAACATAGGCGTAGCTACAGCGCAGATTTGAGGCGCGACGTAGACCGTTTCGCGGCTTTGAGCGATGCTGAAAAGGCTGCTTTTCTGCGTCAAAGAATTTGGTTTGGGGCTCAGCGAATTGTTGATGCGTTGCAGCACGCAGATGAAACTGCTGCCCAGGAAGTCGCGGACGCCGAAACCGAGATTGGAATTTTAGCTCAGGCAGAGGCCAACATCCTAGGCATTGAATCAAATGAAACCGTAACCACTCCTCCAGGTTGGCAACTACATACTCGAAGCCGCCTAGAGGAATTTATAGCTGAAAGACCGCGTATACGAGGCATATTACGCGAAACCATCTATTTTAGGCCAGAGATGCAGCATGACATTAACCGACGAATTTTTTCTGCAGTTCATGGCGCCAGTGATGATCCGTCTCGATATGCTGCAGAGTTGCTAGCAGATGCCCTAACCATAACCAAAATCCCTGTTTCTTAACTACTGCGGCGTTTTTCTATAATTGCTTTTGCGAGGTGGTAAATCGTGGGGCCGAGGGTGATAATCATGACCGCGAAAACGGCCAGTAGGATGTAGTGGTCGAGGTTCGGGATGCGCTGGCCGAACCAATAACCGATTAATGTGACGATGATGGCCCAAGCTGAGTCGCCGATGGCGTCAAAGACAAAGAACTTCTTATAATTCATATGGGCAATGCCGGCCACAGCCGGGGCGAAAGTCCTGATTATCGGTAAGAAATGGGCGATCAGCATGGTCTTACTGCCATGTTTATCATAAAAGACCTCTGCCTGTTCAATGTACTTCTTGCGGAAAACCAAGCCGTCGGGTTTGCGGAATAAACGGCGGCCGTAGCGTTTGCCAATATGGTAGCCGACATTATCACCGCAGATGGCCGCCAGGGCGATGACAATAATAGTCGGTAACAGAGGTAGTTTACCTAAGGCGGCAAACACACCAGCGCTAAGTAACAGTGTGTCGCCAGGGAAGAAAAAGCCGATGAACATGCCCGATTCACCGAAGATAATTGCCGCTATCAGCAGCAATCCGCCGGCTTCGATGATGTGGCTGACGTCAAACATACCCTAAAGCTTACCGTTTAAGCCAAGTAACGTCCAGCCACCTCTGGTAAAAGCGTTCGGCATCTGTTATACTTAAAGCCAAATAAGGAGAAAATTCAGTCAATGTCTGATGAAGCTATTAATTTAGTGCTCGAACCGCGCAAGGTGACTGGCAAGGCCGTCAAGCATTTGCGCCGTGACGGTATTTTGCCAGCGGTTATCCATGACCACGGCAAGCCATCGGTGATTGTCCAAGGCGGTTATGTTCCGATGTTCAAGGTCTGGCAAAAGGCCGGCAAGCACCACCCGGTCGAGCTCAAGGCCGGTGACCAGACGTACACCGCCCTTATCAAAGACGCTGAGTTTGATCCCAGAAAGCACCAGCTCACGCACCTGGTCTTTAACGCCGTCGACAAAGACCAGAAGGTTGATGCTGAGATTCCAGTCCGGCCGCGCTATGCCGAGGGCAATGAGGCTTCTCCCGCCGAGCGTAACGGCCTGATAGTACTGGCCCAGCTGGACACCGTCCAGGTCAAGGCCGTGGCTAGCAAGCTACCTGACTTCCTAGAATATGACGCCGAAAAGCTAATTGAAATCGGCGACCACGCCACAGTAGCTGAACTTATCATGCCCGAAGGCGTCGAACTGGAAACAGAGGCCAATCACGCCATTGCTACCGTCTATGAGCCTAGCGCCCTGGCTGCTGCCAATGAGGCCGCCGCCGGCGAGGCTGAGGCCGAAGCCGAACCGGAAGAAGGCGAAGAGGGCGAAGAAACTGAGGGTTCTGCAGAAGAAGGCGCTGAGACATCCGAGGATAAGCCAGCTTTGGACGAAGCCGCCAAGGGTGACAAAGCCGAAGCACCCAAAGCGTCCAAAGAATCCAAAAGCGAATAGCCGCTAGCGGCATACCATTTAGATCATGCCCTTATTTCATCCCAAGACATTACTCGATAAAACCTATGAAATCGGTATTATCATCAAGGGTATCGATGGTGTCTTGGAGCTGCTTGGCGCTATCCTGGTTTTAACGATCAGCCCCCATACCATCAACGGTATTACGCGGTTTCTGACTCAGGACGCGCTCGAGAATAATCCGCATAACATTATCGCCTCTCATATCGCCAAAGCCGGCCATGATCTGGCATCAGGCCATAATCTGGTCGTGGTCCTGTTCTTACTGTCGCATGGGCTGGTCAAAGTCGTTTTGGTAACCTGTCTGTTGCTCAACAAATTGTGGGCTTATCCCTGGGCATTGGTAATACTTGGCATATTTACGCTGTATCAAATGTATCTTCTGATTACCCGGCCGGGTTTCGGTATGGCTTTCTTGTTCGTACTTAATGTCATTATCATCTGGCTGATTTACCGTGAGTGGCAACAGGTATTATCAAAGCCTGCTTCGGGTTCCGCTAAACCAGCCTAATCCTCATCATCATTGATGAAGCCGCCGGACTGGTGGGTCCACAGCTTAGCGTAGGTGCCATTCCGGGCCAATAGCTCCTTGTGTGAACCTTGCTCGACGACCTGGCCTTCTTCCAAGACAATGATACGGTCCATGTGCTGAATGGTGCTCAGCCGGTGGGCGATAACGATAGCCGTACGACCTTCCATCAGACGCCACAAGGCATCTTGAATCAACACCTCGCTCTCGCTGTCTAGCGCTGAGGTAGCTTCGTCCAATACTAGGATCGGCGCGTTCTTGAGCATGGCCCGGGCGATAGCCACCCGCTGCCGCTGACCGCCGGACAACTTGACCCCACGCTCACCTACCAGGGTTTCGTAACCTTTGGGCAATTGGCGAATGAAGTCATGGGCATGGGCCATCTTAGCCACGCCTTCAATAACTTCCTGACTGGCTGCTTGATCGCCATAGCCGATGTTCTCCGCCAACGTTCGGTGGAATAGGATCGGCTCTTGGGACACATAAGCAATCCGCGACCGTAAATCGGCCTGTTTGATGGTGGCTATATTCTGATGGTCGATTGTAATCTCGCCGTCTTGAACGTCCATGAAACGCAGCAGTAACTGGGTAATCGTGGTCTTACCGCCACCACTTGGACCGACCAACCCGACTTTCTCGCCCGGCTTGATCTTCATGTCTAGGCCTCTGAACAAAGGCTTTTTCTGATTCTCAGGATACGCGAACATTACGTGCTTGAACTGAACTTCGCCGCGTTGAATACTAACTTTTTCCGGCCGCGGGGGATCTTGAATTTCTGGCACGACGTTTAGTATTTCAGTCATTTCGACCGCATCACCCAGACTCCGGTTAGTATTACGTACAATCCGGCTGAATTCCCAAAGCCGATCTACGATTCTCCCCGTGTAGCTGACAAGTAGGTAGAGCAGGCTGACGTTGAAATTGTAAGTGGTCACAGCAATCAAGCCGGCCAACAGGGAAATGATCTGGAAACCATTGGTCTGGACATGGCTTAATGCATCGGTCTTAAGAGCTTCAATCGTCAGTTTTCGGTATGAGATATGAAGGCGGTTGCTGTATTGCCGAAAGCGGTTGGACTCATAAGCTTCGCCAGCGAAAGCCCTCACTGTGTTCATATTCGTGATTGCGTCAGCTAAGGCCGCTGTCTGTTGACTTTCTTTAGCTGCCAAGTCAACATTGTATGGCATCTGCTTCTTGACTCGCTTAGACATGATTAACAGATACACAAAACTGATTGCTAGTAAGATCAGGGCATATTGCCAGGATATGAACAGCAATACACCAATGGCTACCACCAGTGTCGTCACACTTGGAATGACGTTCCAGATGAACTCGTCCATAAGCCGCTCGTATGAACCCAGGAACTTATTGGTCTGAGAAACTATAGCACCGCCGAACCTGTCCGCATGGAAGCGCTGGCTCTGAGCCTGCAAGTGATCGTAGACTTCATTAGCAGCATCCCGCCTGACCTGTTCTTCCAGTTTCCAGACATAGTAGCCTTGGATCCGCCACAGTACCATGCCGATAATCATCGATAAGGCGAACCATGTGAAGTAATTCGCGAACATTGAGAAATGTAGTGTTTGATGGTGGGCATACGCGAACTGCAACTTACTGAATATGCGCGCCACAATATAGGGCGGAATCATAGCTTGTGTCACCACAGCCAGGGCTGCTCCGATTGAAGCTACCAGGAAAATAACAATGTAGCGTCTGGTGTAACGCCAGTAAATTTGCAAAGTCCGACTTGTCGTCGAGGATGGTTTTAAAATTTTCATAGGCACTGCCTCCTGCAGCGCGTTAGTTTAATTGTAACTGTTTTGGGTTCGAGAGTTAGCGCGTCCGGAAGACGGTAACTTGTAACCGGGTAATAATTCCTGCCATTTTTGCCGCCTCCGTTATTTCACCTACGAGGATGAAGTTGCCAAATAGTACTCCACATCTTATACTAAAAGCTTAAGTAAAGCAAATCATATCTGATTTTGTCCGCCATGGAAAAAGAACAAGCTGAATTGGGCACCGAACATATTGAAAAACGGCTGCAGAAGTCTAAACATTCTGAAGCCCTGGGTCTAGTCGCGATTGAGAAAGAACAAAGCCTGTCGCCACTCAATCATTTAGAGAAAATCGGTCACATGTTGATGTCGGACGAACCCGAACGTAACTCTTTGGCTGAAAAACGGGTCGAAACGCTAAACCGTACCCAGCTTTTGGAACTCAGTGAAAAAATCATAATCGATGGTACCAGCTTGCGTAAGATCTATGAGACCCATCTGATCGGCGAGCGCGGCTTACGCCACTTGGTGGCCGAATATATGCGGGACGGCGATCTTAAGCTAGCCTTGCGACAGGAAATTATCGAGCGCGAGCGCGACTTTGAACGCGACCCGGCCATGCGTCATTTGATCGACCAGTCAACTGACTCGGCCAACCCTGAGCGGGCCAAGCAGGCTCTCGAGGAGTTGTTGGCCAAGACCGAGATCGCGTCGGATAACCGCCGTGAAGAAACGGCTTTCTTCAAAGCCCGGGCTCACTTTGAGGCCAAGGAACTCCACCAGCACAAGCAGCAACGGCGTTTGATGGATATTACCCTTGGGGTGATCATATTGATCCTGCTGATCCTGGTGATTTTGCTGCTCATGCGCTGACATAGCTATAATAGAGGTAGTGAGTAGAGCATTAGACAAGAAGTTGGCCGAACTGCCGAAGGCCCCGGGCGTTTATTTCCATAAGGACAAGGCCGGGGCGATTATTTATGTCGGTAAGGCGGCAGTACTGCGCAACCGGGTACGACAATACTTCCAGAAATCACGCAACCGGGACCCCAAAACAGAAGCCTTGGTAACAGAAATCGCCGACATTGACTGGATGGTGGTCGAGAGTGAGTTGGAGGCGCTGTTCCTGGAAGCCGAGATGATCCGGCGTTACATGCCGCGCTACAACATCGACCTACGCGATGACAAAGCCATGAGCTACATCCGAATTGACTATGATAGCGATTTTCCGACTGTCACAACTACGCGCCGACCACTCGATGATGGTGCTCGTTACTTCGGCCCTTACTTCAGCACCGTGGCTGTCCGCCAAGCGCTCAAGTTGCTACGGCGGATTTTCCCATTCGCTACCAAACGTAGTATCGGCCAGAAGCGGGCCACGCTACAGTATCATCTTGGGCTTGATCCAGGCCTGGAAGAGGGCAAGACCAGCCTGGAAGAATATCGGGCTAACTTGCGCAAGCTGATCGCTGTGATCCAGGGTAAACGTAAGACAATCGTCCGAGAAGTAGAGCGTGACATGAAGCAGGCCGCCAAAGCAGGCGAATATGAAAAAGCAGCCAAGCTTAGGAACCAGTTATTCGCGCTACAGGGCCTGGATAAGCAAGTCATCTTCAGCGATAAGGAATTCCTTGATATCAGTAAGGACCACGCTCTTAACGAATTAGTTAACTTGTTAAGTATTGACAAGTTTCCGCGCCGTATAGAGGGTTATGACATCTCCCACCAGCAAGGCAGCGATGTCGTTGCCAGCATGGTCGTCTTCACGAACGGCGTCAGCGACAAGGCCCAGTACCGTAAATTCAAAACCAAGCTGAATCAGAACAATGACTTCTATAACATGAATGAAACTCTGAAGCGCCGGCTGAGCGAACGCAACCGCAAAGCCTGGAGTCTGCCGGATCTGGTAGTGATCGACGGTGGAAAAGGTCAGCTAGATGCTGCAATCAAAGCTCGCGATGACCAAGGTTACGATCGGATCCCATTCATCGGCTTGGCTAAGCGCGAAGAACAGATCGTCATTAAGAAGACCGACCCCAAAATAAAACTTAACACGTTAAGTTTGCAACAAATGGGCGGTTTTGCCAGCGAGAGCCAGGATTTTCTTCTCCTTAATCTGCCGCATAACACTAATCTGGTGAAGCTCCTGCAACGGATCCGCGATGAATCCCACCGGTTCGCTGTCAGCTACCACAGCATACTCAAGATTAAACGTCAGACCGCCAGCCAACTTGATGATATCCCTGGTATCGGGCCGGCCACCCGCAAGAAGTTGCTGAGGACGTTTGGATCCCGCCGCGGCATCGGTGAGGCGTCTGAGGCTGAGCTGGGCCAAGTTATTGGCTTGGGCAAAGCTCGTACACTGAAGCAATACTTGGCTGGGTCAGCGCAGCGGTAGATTTGTTATACTGTAGGCTTGACTATGGCAGAGAGGTTCAACAGCGAGTTTTTTGCCGGTAACCGGCAGCGGCTGCGCCAATTATTCAGCGGCACGGCGCCGATAGTGCTGACTGCCAATGGATTGCTCCAGCGAGGTGGTGACAGCCCGTTTCGCTACGCCCAGGATGCCAACTTCTGGTATCTTACGGGCATTAACGAACCGGATATCGTGCTGGTCATGGAAGCTGATAAAGAATACCTGATAGTACCTGGCCGATCGGCCAGCCGCCAGGCTTTCGATGGTGTGATAGCGGAGGAAGAGCTCAGCCGACGCTCGGGCATTGCTACTATCTACGATGATAAAACCGGCTGGGATTTGCTGGCCAAGCGGCTCAAAAAAGTTCGGCATGCCGCCACTTTGGCAGTGCCGCCAGCTTACATAGAGCGCTACGGCATATACACCAATCCAGCCCGAGCCGCGCTGGTTCTCAGGTTAAAATCAGTCCGGTCTGATCTGGAACTGTTGGACTTGTCGACACACCTTATCCGGATGCGCATGGTCAAGCAGATGCCAGAATTGGATGCCATACAGGCAGCAATCGATATCACGATCAAAACGATGAAGGATGTATTACGGCCGGCCAGGCTCAGTAAATACGCCTATGAATATGAGATCGAAGCTGAACTGGGTCGAGGCTTTCGGCAGCAAGGGGCGGCTGGGCATGCCTTTGACCCGATTGTGGCTAGCGGTGCGCGGGCCTGCACGCTGCACAACGTGGCCAACAACGGCACTTTGTCGGCTGACGAACTGGTTGTAATCGATGTCGGTGCCGAAGTTGGTCATTACGCCGCGGATATTACAAGGACCATTAGCTTGTCGACAGCGTCGCGCCGCCAGCAGGCAGTCTATGACACCGTCGCCGAAGCTCAACAGTTCGCGCTCAGCCTGCTTAAACCCGGCGTTTTGATGAAGGAGTATGAACAGCAAGTCGAACACTTCATGGGTGAAAAGCTGCGCGAACTGGGGCTTATCCGGACGATCGACCATGATGCAATTCGCCAGTTTTGCCCGCATGCCACGTCACACTTCCTGGGCCTCAACGTTCACGACATCGGGGATTATGAGAGGCCGCTCGAACCGGGTGTCGTCATCACCGTTGAGCCTGGCATCTACATCCCTGCCGAAGGCCTTGGCGTCCGCATCGAAGACGACATCCTTATCACTGAAAAAGGCCACAAGGTCCTGAGCGACAAATTACCTCGCGGCCTAACGGTTTGAAAGCCGGATAAGGTACAATGGTGACAGATGAATAAGTGGGCCTATCGGTTTTTGACGAGATGGCTGGTCTGCAGTCTGGGGCTGTGGATCGCGGCCGGTTTCCTGAGCAAGAGCATCACTTACGGTAACCGTTTCCGGGTAATCGTGTTAGCCGGCTTGCTGCTGGCACTGATCAACATCGTTATCAAACCCATACTCGTTATTTTTTCATTACCGGCCATCGTTCTGACACTAGGTCTGTTCATGATTGTCATCAACGGCCTGACAGTATACATAGCCAGCAAGCTGTATACACCCCTGCACATCACTAACTTCTGGGCAGCGGTGTTTGCCGGAATGGTCATCGGGCTGGTAAACTATCTGGTAACAGCGATTTTAGAGGATATCAAGCAATGAGTATTTGGAACTGGCTGACTATTATTTCGATGTTACTGATGACCCTGTTGATTCTGATTCAGACCCGGGGTGCGAGCTTGGGTGCCGGTTTGGGTGGCGCCGGTGAGGTCAACACGACACGGCGAGGCACTGATAAGACGATCTTTCAAATAACGATTGTTTGCGCGCTGGTCTTCAGCCTGTCGCTTATCTTGAGTGCGATTATCAAGTAGGCCTGAGGCCAAGCCATGCAGACGCGCTTAATCCGACTGCGTTTCCGGCGGCGTTTGCATAAGGGCCAGCAACAGGTTGGCGGTCTTGGCCAACAGGCTGAGCAGCAGATTGAGCGGCACCTCTTCCGCCGCTTCGAGAACCTATTCGCTGTACGTCGTTTCCTCTTGGCATGGTTGGGACTGATGCTATTGTTGATTGCCGGTGTGGTAATCCAACTGATCACCCTAAGCGGTTACTTCCAAACATTGCGGCCGGTACCCGGTGGCTTTTATAACGAAGGCGTCAGCGGCCGCTTTACTAACGCTAACCCGCTCTACGCCACCAGTGAAGCCGATGCTACCGTGGCCAAATTGATTTTCGCCGGCCTTTTCACTTATGACAACCAGGATCGCCTGATTGGTGACTTAGCCAGCGGTTACAGTGTGGATACCCGTGGTACTACCTACACAGTACACCTCAAACCGCATTTGCTTTGGCAGGACGGCCAGCCATTGACGGGTAACGACGTGGTCTTCACATATCAGACTATCCAGAACCCGGATGCCAATTCACCGCTGCGCAGCAGCTGGCAGGGGATTGATATTTCGGCTCCAAGGCCTGATACCGTCGTTTTCAAATTGCCTAGTCAGTTGGCGGCTTTCCCCTATAACCTGACCAACGGGATCGTGCCTAAACATAGTCTGGGAAAAATCGCGCCGGTTGACTTGCGCTCCGCCGATTTCAACACTGTCCATCCGATCGGTGCCGGCCCTTTCGCCTGGCAAGCCATCGCCCTTAAAAACGCCAGTGACCCGAGCAGTGCCGTTGAGCAGATCGCCCTGACCCCTTTTAAAGATTATGCCCGCGGAGCGCCCAAATTACAGAAGTTCACCGTCCAGGTCTTTGCTGACCAGTCGCAGTTGATCCAGGCCTACAACAGCGGCCAATTAACGGCGGCCGAGGGCCTCACCAGGATACCTAAAAAGGTTAGGAACCATACTGTCCAGCACAGCGTGTTACTGAAAGCCGCCAACATGGTCTTTTTCAAGACTACCGGGGGTAATCTGTCAGATGTGAACATCCGGCAGGCGCTTATCAAGGGCACTGACGTGTTAACCATAATCGACGGTCTTGGTTATCCGACACACGCTGTCCGTGAACCCCTGCTGGCCGGCCAGGTCGGTTATGACCCTGCCCTTGTACAGTCTAACTACGACCTTTCGGGCGCCCAGCGCCTGCTCGAAAGCGATGGCTGGGCGCCCGGCCGGCATGGTATCCGCATCAAATCCGGCCAGCCACTGAGCTTCAGCCTAAGCGCGGCTGATACGGCCGAAGATCGCCGCGTGACCGATGAGTTAAAGCGCCAATGGCACCAACTGGGCGTCCAACTGGATGTGCACCTCCAGAATGCGGCTGATTTCCAAAACACTCTCAGTTACCATAGCTATGACGCGGTGCTTTACGGTATCTCTATCGGTGTCGATCCGGACGTCTTCGTCTATTGGGACAGCTCACAGGCTGATGTCCGCTCGGCCGACCGGTTGAACTTGTCCGAATGGAAGAATCCCACGGCTGATGCAGCCCTGGAAGCCGGCCGCACCCGCCTGGATCCTACGCTCCGGACCATCAAATACAAACCATTCTTACAAGCCTGGCAGCAGGATGCCCCGGCGCTTGGTTTATACCAGCCGCGCATGCTTTATCTGACGAATGGCCCGCTTGCCGGTCTGACCGATCAGGCTATCAACACTGTGACGGACCGCTTCGACAATGTCCATAACTGGGAAATCCATCAGGCCAAGGTCACCAACAGATAGCTTGAGTTTTTTGCCTGGAACAGATACGATATGATGGTCTGAAACCACGTGCGCGAGTGGCGGAATTGGTAGACGCGCTAGCTTCAGGAGCTAGTGGACTTCGGTTCGTGGAGGTTCAAGTCCTCTCTCGCGCACCACTTAGACACAGTTTCATTCACCCCTGTAAATTGATTTGAGCCCACACGTGGTAACTAGAGCCTCACTGTAAATTTCCCCTTGTTTTGTCGGGGGATCGTTTACGATAATATAATCGTTACTGCCGAAGTATGACATACCGATTATGCTATACAAACGAATTTTATAACCAAATCGCATATGTTATTATGACACTACAAATATGCAAGCTTTGCAGGGAGACAAACAGGTCAGATGAGTAAGGTTGCACACTACTTGCAGGAGCATTTGGTGGGCGAAGTAATGACTGGCACTGATGCCAGGCTGTACTTCGCTACTGATGGCAGTATCTTACAATTGGCGCCGTCTCTGATCGCCTACCCTAAGAATGAGAATGATGTCCGCAAAGCCGCCCGTTTCAGCTGGCAGTTAGCTGAACGCGGGCGGGTCATCCCTATTACACCGCGGGGCTCAGGTACCAACCAGACCGGTGCCGCTATCGGCAACGGTATCATGCTGGTCTTTCCGGCCCATATGAACCGTATCCTGGAGCTGGACACCAAGGCCAACACCGTGACGGTCGAACCGGGCATCAACTACGGCAAGTTGCAACAGACCTTATATACTCACGGCCGTTTCCTGCCACCTTATCCATCCTCGCTGGAATATTCCACTGTCGGTGGCGCTATCGCTGAAAATATATCCGGCGAGAAGTCGGTCAAATACGGTGATACCCGAGGCTATGTCAAAAGCCTGCGCGTCGTGCTGGCCAACGGTGAGGTGGTTGAAACAAGCCGGCTCAGTAAGCGTGAACTCAGCAAGAAACTCGGCCTGGCCAGTTTCGAAGGCGAGATTTACCGCTCAATTGATGCCTTGCTTGAGGAGAGCCACGACCAACTCGAGCAATTGGAGCGAAACGTCACGAAGAATAACGCTGGTTACTACCTTGGCGATATCAAGCGCAAAGACGGCTCATTCGACCTTACACCCCTGTTCGTAGGCAGCCAGGGTACGCTGGGCATCATTACCGAAGCCGTGCTGGCCACGGAACCGTACGACGCCCAAACCACGCTTTTAGTCGCCCAGTTTGACAGTTTGGAGAACGCCCAGGCCGCTGTCCTGGAGCTGCGCGAACTCTCTGACCTGCCCTGTGCTATGGAGCTGGTTGATGGCAATGTCCTGCAACAGGTCAACAAGCTCAATCCCAACCTGTTGAAAGAAGTCATCACGTCGCCGTTCCCGCTCATTACGCTACTGGTTGAGTTCGATGGCGAAAAGAAAGCTAAGAAACAAGCCAGGCGGGCTGAAAAAATCCTCGAACATAGGGCTATAAATCTGCAAGTCAGCGATGACCCCGAGCAGCAGCAACTACTCTGGAAAATCCGTCAGTCGGTCAACACGTTGCTGGGCCACAATACCGGTCTGGTCCGCCCGGTACCGCTGTTCGACGGTGCCGTACCGCTTGATAGGTTGCGCAATTATATAGAGAGCGTCCACGGCATGCTGGAGGCTAACAATATCTTGCCAGCCCTTTGGGGCCATGCCGGTGATGGTAATATTCATGTCCAGCCTAACCTCAACCTCGGCCAGGTTGGCGACCGTCAAAAGGTCTTTCGCCTGCTGGATGAATACCACGGTCTTATTATTAAGCTTGGCGGCACCATCAGTGCCGAGGCCAGTGACGGCCGCCTCCGCGCACCATATTTGGAACATATGTACGGCCCGGAACACTACGCCTTATTGCAAAAGATCAAACACATTTTCGACCCTTACGGTACGCTCAACCCCGGCGTCAAATTCGGCACCTCATTGGATGATGTCAAGGCCATGGTCCGCAACGACTACGACATCGACCACCTCTTCACCCACCTCCCCCGCAGCTGAATCTATTACTCCTGGTCTTTGGAGAAGATGACTTTTTCTGTGTTAGGGTCTAAACCTGAGGCAGTTTTTTTGTTGCGTCGGCGCCGGCGGCGCTTTAGGTTTACTTTTACTGATGAACTGCTGACAGCTGTTCTGCCCATGGAAGCCGCTGTATCTTTCGTTTCAGCTGGAGTTTTGGGTTCTGGCTTTGGTTTTGGATCTGGCTTGGGGGTAGACACAGGCGGTTGTTTGGACGTGTCATAGTGCTGGTTGATGTACTGCTCGATGTCACTGCGGTGGTAGGCATGGTTTAGCCTGGTATGCTCGACTATTTTGTCGGTTACGTCAAAAGTTTGGTCAGGCAGATCGAGCGTGATGGCAGAGAAGGCCGGTGACTTTTCGCCTTCAATAGTCATACTCACGACGAAATGTCGGTTATGCATGTGCACCAAATCGTGTTCCTCGAATTTCGGTTCGAAGTAGCGTTGCATGCTGCGGGCGTCATCTGCGCCCATCCGGAAGGCAATCATTGAGCCGACATTGCCAAAAACTGCGTCTTTGACTTCTTGTGACATCTGAGCAATATACTGGTTGGCAACGGTCAGGTTAAGGGCGTACTTACGGGCCTCACTTAAGATGGTGGCGAAGCTGTCGGTGGCGAAGTTCTGGAATTCGTCAACGTACAGATAAAATGGAATTCTTTCATTGGCAGGTACATCAGCCCGGCTCATGGCTCCCAGCTGGATTTTGGTAACCAACAGGGCGCCGAGCAAGCCGGCGTTGTCCTCTCCCACCAGGCCGCGCGACAGGTTGACGATCAGGATTTTACGGTTGTCCATGATCTCGCGGATGTTGAAGCTGCTCTTAGGCTGGCCGATGATGTTCCGGACCAGCGGGTTGGCCGTGAAAGCGCCGACTTTGTTCAGGACCGGTGCGACCGCCTCAGCCTGGAATTTGTCATTCCAGCTGGCGAACTCTATCTGCCAGAAGTTCCTGACTACCGGGTCTGTCACGTACTGCAGTACATCCTTACGGAAATTCTTGTCAGTCAGGATCCTGGTGATGTCCAGCATGGTGGCGTCAGGATAATCCAGCAGTGCCAACAGGCAATAGCGCAGGATATATTCCAAACGTGGGCCCCAGCTTTCGAACATCCGTTTCAGTACACCGATCAGCTCACCGGCGGTGTGGGTCCGGAGCTTGGGATCCTGCACCTCCATCGGGTTGAAAGCGATCGGGTATTCAGTGTCAGCCGGGTTGAAGTAAATGACGTCCTTAGCCCGGTTGCCAGGAATGCGCTTAAGGATACTCAAGGCGTAGTCGCCATGCGGATCAATGACAGCGAAGCCGTAAGGGCTGTTAATATCGGATATGGTCAGGAGCTCCAAAAGACCGGATTTGCCGACGCCCGTTTGTCCCAAAATATAGAGATGACGCCCGCGGTCCGAACGGGGCAGGCCGAAGGCCGTGTTGTGGCCCCGGAAATTGGCTATAGCGACCGGGCTGATATCCTGCTGGTTCTGTTCGGTAGCGATCGGCAAGTTGGCCGGCGGCTCGGCTGTCTGGCTGAGGGCCCAGAGAATGAACGGCGTCTCCACACTGGTGTGTGGCAAGTGATAAAGCGTGGCGACTTCCTCGATGTTGAGAATGTAGGGCTTGCGTCCCAAACGCCGATGCTGATATGCCGTCAGTTGAGAATGTTCAGTTGAAAAGCGTCCTTGCTCGAAGCCGTTAAGATAGGTCGTGTTGAATTGCTTATAGCTGGCGACTATCGACCTTAGGCGTAATGCGGCCTGGTCCTGGCTGATATTGCCTCTGTAAACGACCCGGACGGTGGTCTCAAAAGCCAGTTTGTGGCTTTTTTCTTCGGCCGCGCTGGCTCGAGACTGTTCAAACTCCGTCAATTTGGTGTTTTCGGTTGAGTGCTCGGGGGGTGCCCACAGGGCGCCCAACAGCCCGGTGGTGCCGGATTGAGACTTGCCGCGGACACCGCCAATATAGCGCTCGCTCTTCTTATGCCAGTTGCTTGATGCCGGCGTGATGACCAATTGTATCCAGGCTTCCTCGCCTTCGTCGAACTTGGCCAAGGCAGCTGTGATGGCTGCCAACGGGTCGACCTCGAAACTCTGGAAAGTCTTGATCGGCAGGGCGTCGTTGGCTGTCAGCCGCATCTCTGAAACCAGCGCTGTCTGCACAGTGCTGCTACGGGAATAATCCTCAACCTCGGAAATCTGGACCGATGGATACTGGGCATAGACCTGCTCTTCAACGAAGTCCTTCAGATATTGCGGCACACAGACATAGAACCCGATCCGCTTGTTGATGACGGCGATTTCAAAGCTGATGCGCTCATGCCGGGCGGCCCGGAAAAGCTTGGTGGTAGGCGATAACAACAGACCGTGCAGAGAGGCAAACATCTGTTCGGCGGCCAGTTCCTTCTTATCATTGGTTCGCGGTACCTGCAACAGCAGCACCACGTTTTCGCGGTCATAATTATCCTGATGTTTGTTTCTGCTCAGACGGGCCATGACTCAGTTTATTATAACAGGAGTGCGGCTGGCTTGAGTTTTCGGCCCAAAACAGATACGATAGAGCGGTCTGACGCGCGGACGTGGCGGAATTGGTAGACGCGCTACCTTGAGGTGGTAGTGGGAGC
>CAZCXO010000006.1:0-16407 GCA_964502645.1 uncultured Candidatus Saccharibacteria bacterium | reverse complement strand
CCTTGTGCAAGAAGATTTTCTGGGTACCGGCGATGAAGGCGTAGAACCAGGCCGGGAATGGGTATTCGATGTAGCGGTGGCTGGCAGCCGCGTCCCAGACCCGTTTGTAGACCGATATTCCGAACTCATCAGGCTGGGGCTGGCCGACTGGGAAACCGATGGCATTATTGCTGCGGCTGACTACGATGGGATGGTGTGGATCAAGACGCTTGACCAGGTTATATTCGCTGACCAGGCGGCTGCGGTCCTGTGTGTAGCTGCTGCAGGTGCCGAAGCCGAGCAAAAAATATTCGTTTTCAACCTGGTATTTCTGTAGGCTCGGCGAGTGCCGGTAGCGCTCAACCACTTTCTGCATGAAAGCCTCCAGCTGAGGTTGCCACTGGCTCTCTGGCTGGTCGGTATTGATCCAGTTGGGTGCGTGGCACTCCGGCCAGCGCGGCTGGCGTAAGCCCACTGTCAGGATAACCTTAGCATGAGCCTGCTCGGCCTTGCGGAACTGCCAGTCCAGCTGGCTGAAGTCATACTGACCTTGCGCCGGCTCCAGGTCGCTCCAGTAGCTGACCAGTCGGAACTGCCGCACACCGATGTTAATCAGGGCGTCCATGGTCTGCTGCGGGTCGACGCCCAGGCTCTGGGCGTAATCCGGGATAAAGCTGACGCCCAGCTGCTGGGGACCCTTCTCTGTGTGGATGTACCATTCGGCGATAGCATACATCGAGGCCACCATCAAGATGACAATTATGACGATGGAGCTGACCAGCTTTTGCCACCACCCCTTGCGCCAGTAACGGCCTGGCCATGACAATAGCTTTTTTAACTGTATTTGACGGTGTGTTCGGTTAGGCTTTGGCATATAATAAGGGAGCTTAATGAAAATCAGTCTTGTCATCCCAGTATACAACGAGGCCGAGGCGCTGACGGCCTGCCTGGAGGCGGTTGCCCAGCAGACAGTGGCGCCGTTTGAAGTCATCGTAGTTGATAACAATTCCACCGACGGGTCGGTGGCCGTGGCTCAGAGCTATACGTTCGTGCGTCTGGTACATGAGTCTAAACAAGGCGTTACCCACGCCAGGACGGCTGGCTTTGACGCAGCTCGGGGCGACATTATCGCCCGGATCGATGCCGACTCCGTCCTGCCGGTTGACTGGCTCGAACATATTACTGATTTCTACGGACAGCCCAACCAAAACGCTGCCTTTACCGGCGGTGCCTACTTTTATAATGTCCGGCTGCCGCAGGCGGTGGCTTGGCTATACAACCTGTTGGCATTTGACCTGAACCATCTGTTGATCGGCCATGTCACGCTGTGGGGCTCGAACATGGCCATGACCAAAGCCCAGTGGCGGCAGGTGCGGAACCTGGTTTGCGACCGGGCGGATATGCACGAAGACCTCGATCTGGCCATTCACTTACACGAACTTGGCTATCATATACACTATGACCGTAACTTCCGGATCGGCGCCCAGTTGCGGCGCGTTCGCTCTAATCGCCACGAGCTCTGGGAATACCTCCAGTGGTGGCCGCGCACCCTGCGTCGCCACGCCAAACGCAATTGGTGGCTGGCCTGGCTGTTCGGCGGCCTCATGCTCTACATCCTGACACCCCTGCTCAGTACATTTGAATACCTGGCTCGTCTCCGGGGCCGCCGCCCGCTGGCCGAGCTAGGCGCCGATCGGGTTTGATTGGTAACCGCCGCCATCCGTCGGTGTCGGGTGGCAGACCGCCCACAGGCCCTTTTTCTGGGCCATGGCTAACTGTTGGTCAAGTGAAAATCGCTTTTTTAGACTGAACGGAAAGTAGGGATAGTAAAAGCCATGCCCGGTCTGTATCAACAGTTCGTTCAGGTCGGTGCCGTTGGGCAGGTAAACATATCTTAGGAGGCGGCCATACCTGTCCCGGTCCGTATCAAGCGGGTCGGACACCAACCTGACATGACTCGTACCGATAGTACTCTTGGTAAAGGCGGTCGCATCCGGCCCATAACACTGAACAGGCGTGTTTGGCTTGTGGGTTTCCGGCGTGTCAACACCGATGAAGCGGACTTTCTCGGTGTGGCCGTTCATGTCAACGGCGATCGTATCACCGTCCACGAACCGTGTAACCCGGTAATAACCGGGCTGGATGATAGCGCCCTGCTTTTGGCTTAGATACAGATACAGAATCAGCCCCGCCAACAGACAACCAAGCCAAATCCACTGCCACGTCCGGCGCCGAATATACATCATACTATCTGTAATAAACGACTGGCTGTGTCTGCGTCAAATTTCGCCCCATCAATTTTAATGGCCTTTTCATCTTCGGCAGGCGGCTCGAGTTTGGCGATGATGGCATCGAACTGCGGTTCAGTCATGGCTACCATATAGCCATTACGCGGATCGACCTTGCCGACAGCCCGCTGTTTGGCGACCTCAATGGGCAACTGTATCCAAACCAGCAATACATCAGCGCCATGCTTGGCCGCTATGCCCCGCATTTTTTGACGGTCAGCCCGGAAATTGAAGTTGGTGTCAAATACGACACTACGCCCCTTGGCCAGCAGCTTGTCAGCTTCGTCGTTGAGATAATCGTATAACTTTAGGCTTTCGGCCTGGGAGTGAGTGGCCTGGCCGAACAGCTTGTGCCGCTCGACATCAGCCCAAAGATGCACCGCGCCGGTCTTGCCCGCGATCAACCTTGAAAGTGTCGTTTTACCCGCTCCCGGATAGCCTACGAACAGATATAATTTTGGTTTGGCCATGCTTATTGTATTGTAGCAAACTAAAAGTCAATACCCTTGTTGGCCAGGAATTTGTCATCAAAATGGTGCTTGAGCTTGTGCATATCAGTGGCAATATCGGCTTTGTTTAGCAAGGCTTTTGGAAAATCACGACCAGTCAGGCAGAGGCTGGTTTTGGGCGACCGCTTGGCGATTAATTCGGATAATTGTTTTTCTGAAACCAAACCATCGTGGACAGCGTTGTTGATCTCGTCGCAGATTACCAGGTCATATTTGCCGCTGCTGGCGACTTTCATGGCTTCGTCATATGTTTGCCGGGCAGCCTCCTGGTGCTGCTCGTCTGTAATATGCTGCTCGCTCAGCTCACCGGCCTTGTAAAAGCCTCGCCCGCCTCTGTAAAAGTACAGTTGGTCTTTGAACAGCGATTGGATGTCGCGGATGAAGACATGCTCGCCGACACCCCAGTATTTGATGAACTGTATAAAAGCCACCTTGGAGCGATTGCCCAGGGCCCTGGTCAGCAGACCCAGCGCGGCCGTGGTCTTGCCCTTTCCCTCGCCGGTATACACGATGACTACAGACGGCTTGTTCTTATAATCCTCAAACGCCATGTCCTATCAGTGTACAATATGGTACGGTCAAGAGATGAATAGTGTAAAACTCGGTAATAAAGAACCGCTGCCTGAACCTTCGGATGACGGGTTTGGCGATAGATTATCACCAGATATCGTTCCACCTGGCGAGGAACCCCGGCGGCTCGAACCTCAACAAGAGCCACGGCAGCCTCAGCCCGACAGTAGAGAAATTCCGCCCGGCGAAGAAGGCCAGCGTTAGGTTAGGTGGTGGGCTTTGAGGGCGGCGTCGATGCGCGGCCGGTCGAAGCCGATAATGATATCGCCGCCGATGTCGATGACAGGAATGCCGCGCTGGCCGGATTTTTCGACGGCTTCCAGGCCAGCGGCCGGGTCCTTCTCAACGTCTTTATCGGTGAATTTAACGCCTAATTTGTCGAAATAATCCTTGGCGGCATGGCAGAAAGCGCACCAGATGGCACTGTAAACGATAACCTGGCTGTTTGTTTCGTCACTCACCCGTCCATCATATCACTATACTTTGTAAAGTAGCAAAGTATACTTCCCATAGCCTGTTCCCATTGCCTGGCTAGGGTTGCGTGATATAAATCACATCTGTTATAATACAGAGGAATGAAGCAGACGATAGCGCCGGAGTTACAGACGCCCTCGCCTCAGTCAAAACATACCTTATCAATGGTGGATAAACCTGCGGCGGCCTTTATCAGCCTGGCGTTGGATATGAGTTGGCGTCTAGCTATCGCTGTGCTGGTGCCGATAATTGGCGGTTTTGAGCTTGACCGACATCTGCACACGCTGCCGCTGCTGACGATTCTAGGGTTTGTATTCGCCATGGCTGGTATGGCGTTGGTTTTGCAGCAAACCTTGAAAGCGGCCGGCCAAGTACCGCCGCCCAAGGTGCAGAAACAGCCATGATCGGCTTATTTCATCTGTTGGCTGACAGTGGCCCGAACGTCCACATTGCTCCCGGTGGAGTTTTCCAGCTGGGCGGTCTGACCATTACTAACTCCATACTCTACGGCTGGATCTGTATAACCCTTATCTGTATTTTTTTTATCTGGGTAGCCCGCCGGGTCAGTGTCAAGCCCAAGGGCGGTGTCATCCAGTTCGTCGAGGTGATGGTGGACTTTATAACTGACCTTGTTGAAAACGCCTTTGATAACCCGACCATCGGCCGCAAGTTCGTACCTTACTTTGTGACCCTCTTCTGTTTTATTTTGCTGAATAACTTGCTCGGGCTGATACCGATTGTTGGCGAAGGCTTTGTCAGGGGAGATCATCCACTATTACGGCCTTTCACCGGCGACCTCGACGGTACCCTAGCCATGGGCGTAGTGACCATGGCATTGGTTTATATTGCCTCGATCCGCGAGTCGGGCGGACCACTCAAGTACCTCCGGCACTTCTTTGTCGGCAATCCGCTGAATCCGCTGTACTTTGTGATCGGTATCTTGGAGATATTGACCGATTTGACCAGGGTCATCAGCCTGAGTCTGCGGCTTTTCCTCAACATTACCATAGGTGAGATTGTCATTGCCGTCTTTTCCTACCTCGGCCATGTTATCGCGCCGCTGACTGCTTTGCCCTTTACATTGTTGGAGGTCTTGGTAGCAGCCCTTCAGGCCTATATTTTCACCATTCTGGGTGTCATGTACCTGGCCATTGCAGTCAATGCTGCTAACGAACATGCTGAGCATGCCGACTTGACCGAAGGTAGCGTTCCTGAAACAATGGAAGCAACCGGTGGGAGAGTGCATGGGTAGATTTATCTATGGTTCTAACTTAATAAGGAAGGAGTCAAACACATAATGGTATTCGCAGAAACTATCAATACGGCAATTATCAGCAAGGGGCTGATCCTAGGTGGCGGCTTCATCGGCCCGGGCATCGGCATAGGCCTGATCGGTGGGAATTACCTACAGGCCGTCGGCCGCAATCCCGGGGCGTCACGGTTCCTTTTGGGCCAGGCGCTGATTTTCGTAGCCATCGTCGAGCTGTTCGGACTGTTGGCCTTCGCTTCAATCTTCATCGTTAAATAGGAGCTTTATTTGGTACAAATGGTAACACAATTCGCAGACAGTTCATCAGGCATCGGGGCGCTCGGCTTCGACGGCCAGGCTTTTCTGATCCAGTTGATAACTTTCATCCTGGCCTACCTAGTGCTGCGTCGCTACGCGTTCGGCCCTATCCTGGCCGCTCTCAAACGCCGGCGCGAAACCATTGAGAGCAGTGTCAAACTGGCCGAGCAGTTACAGAAAGAGAAGGCCGAGCTGGAGGCCAAGACCGAAGAGACCTTGCACGCGGCCCGCCAGCAAGCCGATGCAATCATCGCCAGTGCCCAAGAAACCGGCCGCCAAACTAAACGTGAGGCTGAGGAGGCCGCAAAGCTCAAGGCCGCCGCCATTATCAAGGAAGCCGAGACCCGGATTGTTACCGACATCAGCCGGGCCCGTCAACAGCTTGAGAAGGAATTGGTCGGCTTGGTGGCTGATGTCACCGAAGTTATTATTGAGGAAAAGATAGATGCCAAGAAGGATACTAAGCTGATTGAACGGGCCCTCAGGGAGAGGCAATCGGCGTGAAGCAACCTCGTACCAAAATCGCCCATGCCGTTGCACAGCGTACTTTGCAGCGTGGTGTTTCCAGGGCCTACAGCCGCCAGCTGGCGGCCTACCTACTTAGTGAGCGCCGCGTCAACGAACTTAACTCACTACTGCGCGACATCCAGGCCGATTGGGCCGAGGCCGGCCATGTTGAAGTCATTGCCAGCAGTGCCCACGTATTGCCCAGCTCTGCCCAGAGCCTGATTAAGCGCAGGTTCAAGCAGCTGTATCCGCGGGCCAAGTCTGTTAACGTACGGATGATCCACGACCCGGAGGTAATCGGCGGTGTACAGCTCCGCCTGGCCGACCGCCAGCTAGACCTCAGCATTGAGGCCAAATTGAATAGATTCAAGCAATTGACCAACGCAGGAAAGGACTAAAGTGGCCGAATTGTCCATCACCGAATTATCAGCTGACATCCGTACTGCTATTAACGAGCTTAAGCAGCGTCCCGAAATCGAAAATGTTGGTGTCGTCACCCGTGTCGGTGATGGTATTGCCTGGGTCTACGGCCTGAGCGCAGCCGGTTACAGCGAAATGCTAGATATCGATGGCGTGGACGGCCACAAGATCACCGCCTTTGCCTTTAACCTTGGCGAGGATGAGATCGGTGCGGTATTGCTGGGCGAGGACACTGATGTAAAGGCCGGCGCTACTGTCAGGCTCAGCGGCAAGGTGTTGGAAGTGCCTGTTGGACCGGAGCTGGTCGGCCGGGTCGTCGATCCGCTGGGACGGCCATTGGACGGCGCTGGTGCGGTCAAGACCAAGCAGACCAGCCGCGTCGAGCGTCACGCTCCCGGCGTACTGGACCGCAAGAGTGTCCACGAGCCTCTGATGACCGGCCTGATGGCGATTGACTCGATGGTACCGATTGGCCGCGGCCAGCGGGAACTGATCATCGGCGACCGCCAGACCGGCAAGACGGCCATCGCTGTCGATACCATGGTCAACCAGGCCAAGCAAAAGACCGGCGTTATTAACGTTTATGTGGCGATCGGCCAGAAGTTATCCAAGATTGCCGCTTTGCAAACCCGCCTCAAGCGCGAGGGCGTCATGGACCAGACCATCATCGTGGCCACCAGCCCGGCCGACCCGGCCGCTCTGCTCTACCTGGCCCCTTACGCTGGAGCGGCCATGGGCGAATACTTCCGAGACAACAAGCAACACGCCCTGATCATTTATGACGACCTGACCAAGCACGCCCAGGCTTATCGGCAGATGTCGCTGCTGCTGCGCCGTCCGCCGGGCCGCGAGGCTTATCCCGGCGATGTCTTCTACCTGCACTCCCGTTTGCTGGAGCGGGCTGCCAAGCTATCAGATAATCTGGGGGCCGGTTCGTTGACTGCTTTGCCAATCATAGAAACCCAAGCCGGTGACATCAGTGCTTACATTCCGACAAACGTCATTTCCATTACTGACGGCCAGATTTTCCTCGAGACTAACCTGTTCTACCAGGGTATCCGTCCGGCTATTTCAGTCGGCCTGTCGGTTTCGCGGGTGGGTGGCAACGCCCAAACCAAGGCTATCAAGGCGGCCGGCGGCGGGCTCAAGCTGGCTCTGGCCCAGTTCCGCGAGCTGGCGGCTTTCAGCCAATTCTCGACTGACCTGGACGCTGAGACGCGCCATACTATCGAGCGCGGCCAGCGTTTGACCGAGTTGCTTAAACAGCCCCAGTACAGTCCTTATTCCATCTGGGAGATGTACGCCAGCCTGTACGCCGCCAACGAAGGGGCTTTCGACGACGTGCCTTTAGAAAAGATTAAGCCAGCCGAAGAAGCCCTGCGCCGCGAGCTCAAGAGCAAGCACGCCAAGCTGATCGAAGCGATCAACACCGGCGACAAACCGACCGATGCCCATAATGACACCATCCTCAAGATCGCCAAGCAGATTGCCAGTACCTACAAGGCCACCAAGGCCGAAAAGAAGGAACAAAATGGCTAGTACGATCATTCTCAAGCGCCGGATCACATCAATCCGCAATACGCGGCAGATTACCAAGGCTATGGAGCTGGTCAGCGCCAGTAAACTGCGCCGGGCCCAGGATTATGCACAGCGCAGCCGTGATTACCGTGACCTGGCTTATAATCTGCTCAAGCGCCTCAATGCCATGAATGAAGTTGAAAGCCTACCTCTGTTCCGCAAGCGGCCGGTCAAGAATCGTCTATTTGTCATTATTACCAGCAACACTGGCCTGGCTGGTGCTTACAATGCCAACATTTTGAAATTACTGACTCAGGGCCTGCGCGACGACCGTGACAAAAAGGTCAAAAGCCTTGTTATTACCATCGGCAGCAAGGGTGCGCAATTTGTCCGGCGGCTAGCCGATGTCAACCTGATGGCTGCCTATCCACCGCTGCCTGACCAGCCGACGGCCAACGATGTCCGGCCGATTCTGAACACTGTGGTCGAAAAGTACATTGATGAATCAGTTGACGATATCCAGGTAATTTATACCGAATTCAAGTCGAACCTTGTCCAGCAGGCCCAAACCCTTCAACTTTTGCCTGCCCCTGTTTTCAATACTGAAAACCAGGATAATCTGATTGGCAATTTTGAGCCGGATGTTGAAACTGTCGTCCAAGAAGTCACCACCCGCTTGATTGAGGCCCAGATCTGGCAAGCGGTGCTGGAAAGCCTGGCCTCTGAGCACGCCATGCGCATGCTGGCCACCAAGAACGCCACCGACAACGCCAACGACCTGATTGACGACTATACCCTGGAACTGAATACCGCCCGGCAAGCCGACATCACCCAGCAACTGGCCGAAATCACAGGGGGTGCGGAGGCATTAAACGGATGAGGAGCAATTGATGGCGATAGCGACTAAGGCAAAAGCAAAGACTAAGAATGGGAAGATCACCCAGATTGTGGGTGTGGTGGTGGATGTGGAGTTTTCGACCGACCATTTGCCGGCGATTTATAATGCCTTGACGGTGCAACTGGACAACAAAGAGCTTACTCTGGAAGTGGCGCAACACCTCTCCGAATCAAGTGTAAGGGCCATTGCCCTGAGTTCGACGGATGGACTGGCACGGGGTGCCGAAGTAACAGATACCGGTGCAGCGATTAGCGTGCCAGTTGGCGAGAAGACCTTGGGGCGCATGTTCAATGTCATGGGCCAGCCGATTGACAATAAAGGGGGCGAGTTCAAAGAAACTGCGCCTATTCACAAGCTTCCGCCACCGCTGATTGACCAGTCCGGCCAAGTCGAGATTCTGGAAACCGGCATCAAGGTTATCGACCTGATCGCGCCGATTACCAAAGGCGGCAAGGTCGGCTTGTTCGGTGGTGCCGGCGTCGGCAAGACTGTTTTAATTCAAGAGTTTATCAATAACATCGCTAAATTCCACTCCGGTTATTCGGTGTTTGCCGGTGTCGGCGAACGCACCCGCGAAGGCAATGACCTTTATACCGAAATGAATGAGTCCGGTGTTATCAAGAACACTTCGCTGGTGTTCGGCCAGATGAACGAACCGCCTGGTGCCCGTTTGCGGGTCGGCCTGTCCGGTCTGACCATTGCCGAGGGCTTCCGTGACAAGGGCAACGATGTGCTGCTATTCATTGACAACATTTTCCGCTTCACCCAGGCCGGTTCCGAAGTTTCGGCCCTGTTGGGGAGGCTGCCATCAGCCGTCGGCTACCAGCCCAACCTGGCCGAGGAAATGGGCCAGCTGCAGGAGCGCATCACCTCCACCAAAGAAGGCTCGGTTACATCTGTCCAGGCCGTGTTCGTGCCGGCCGACGACTTTACCGACCCGGCCCCGGCCACGACCTTCGCTCACTTGGACTCAACCATCGTGTTAAGCCGGGCCCTGACTGAGATCGGCATCTATCCGGCCGTGGACCCGCTGGACTCGACCAGCACCATCCTGGACCCTGAAATCGTTGGCGAGGACCATTACAACGTGGCGCGCGAAGTCCAACGCGTGCTGCAGCGCTACAAAGACTTGCAGGATATCATCGCCATCCTCGGTATGGAAGAGTTATCGGAAGAAGACAAGCAGTTGGTCGGCAGGGCCCGACGTATCCAGCGCTTCCTAAGCCAGCCGTTCTTCGTAGCTGAGCAGTTCACTAACAACCCAGGCCAATACGTCAAACTAGCTGACACCATTGCTGGTTTCAAGGAAGTCCTGGACGGTAAGCATGATGGCAAGCCGGAGAATGCCTTCTATCTCAAAGGCAGTATCAAGGATGTCAAGGGCGGCAAACCCGAGGCCGAATAGTGTTCCATTTCCAGCTGGTAGCTTTGAGCGGTAAGAAGTTTGACGAGGAAGTCAACGATGTAGTCCTGCCTACTATGGACGGTGAAATCGGCGTGCTGACGGACCACATGCCTCTAGTCAGCGTCGTCAAGCCGGGTGTGATTATTGTCCGGCGCAAACCACATGATGCTGACAACCAACGCGAATACTTTGCCACCAACGGCGGCGCTATAGAGGTGGCTGACAACACCCTGCGCGTGCTGGTGGACGAGGCTGACCATGCTGATGAAATCAACGAGTCCGAAGCCCAAAAAGCCCTGGAACGGGCCGAAAAGATGAAAGCTGAAGCCAAGGACCAGGTCAGCCTGGAGCACGCCCAACAGATGGTCGACCGCCAGGCCGTCCGGCTCCAAGTTGCCAGCCTCAAGCGCCGGCACCACCGCTAGACTTTGCTAGTGCAAAAGGCACAGCGCGTGGCGTCTTTTGGAATCGTACTCAGACAGTATTTGCACTTCTTTTCTGTCGGTTCCTCGGCAGTCTTGTGCCGATTCGAATAGGTGATCATTTTATTAATTGGCTGGATAACGAAGAAGAAAATGACGGCCGCGATCAGTACGAATGAAATTACCGCGTTCAGGAAATCACCATACAAGAACTTGCTGTTATTGAGCGTGAAGTAAAGGTTGGAAAAGTTCGGCTGCCCGCCAATCGCGGCGATGAGGGGCGTCACCAGATCCTTGACCAACGCAGTCACAATCGAGCCAAATGCTGCACCGATGACCACCGCCACGGCCAGGTCGATCACATTCCCACGCAGGATAAACTTCTTGAAATCCTTTAACATATCAAAATGAATTATACACTCTTGCCATCGATCGATTCAAAGAGTAACATAGAATAATATTTGTGATATAAAACACACTTTTGGAGATTTTCTTGTCTGAGAGTACTGCTGCTTATTACGAAATGAGAGAATATACGCCCCCGCCACCCTTCACAGTCATCCGTTTTCCAAAAGGATTGGCTTTCGGGGAAGGTTCAATATCTGCTGCCAACATAGACTTCGCCAGTCAGATGTTAATGGAAACAACGATTGACTCCGACTCGCCTGAAATATTAGTAGCCGTTGAAGCTGATGATGACGGCTGCAGCGATGGCCGTCTGGCAATCGTGATTCGCACTAAAGAACAAACTTTCAAACGGAGCCTCCACCGCGCAAAAGTGTTCGGCGGTGCGGTAACCATGACCACGGCGGCCCGGATCGGGTTGGGACTATCAGATGGTATGGCGCTTGAAGCTGTATTCAGCGAATCAATTAATGATCTGGTGGAACATGGCGTTAACTTTGGCGCCCATACCGCCGAACACGCTCATGGGCCTGACTGCGGCTGTGGAGCGATTGACAGGGCTCCGGAGGCCTTGCAAGCTGTCATCAAAAAAGAAGATGAAATCCGGGGAGCGCTTGCCTTGCTTGGCCAGGATTCCCCTAATATTGAAACGGTTTTTGATAATTTCCGGAGTTATTACAGAGAAACGATGTCAAAGGCAGAACCTTACGAGGGTCGTACCGTCATGAAAAATATCATAGAATCCAACGCTGTCATTAAAGACCTAGGCGGCGAACATCTTGAGGGCCGCATCGTTTTGAACAAAGTCCGCGGTTATACTGTCAACCAGAACCTGATACGTTTGGTTACAGGCGACAGGGCCCAGGTTTTCGCAATCGATGTCTGGCGTTTGGAAGATATTTGTAAAAAGTTATATCCAGATCAACCTGATGAGCAACAAAAAGCATTTCTCAGCCAGTTGGTCTACACGCTGGCAACGTCCGCTGTCCTGACCAAAGGCGACCTGCCGATAGATATCATTGAACAAGCCGTGCCCGGTTGAAACTTTACAAAAACTGAACGCCGGGTTATCCTGATGACATCAACTAAGTGGAGGTTCCAAGATGTTTGGAAAACGTAAGTCGGCTATGCTTGTAGCTGAATTTCTGGGTACTGGAGTACTGACGCTCCTGATATTAACGGTGCAACGCTCGACCATCGGCGTGCCATTCTTCGTGGCTGGCACTGCGGGTCTGGTCTACCTATTGATGTCGCTAGTACTAGGCGGCGTATCTGGTGGACAGTTTAATCCTGCCCTGACAATCGGCTTGTGGACTGCTCGTAAGGTCTCGACCGTCCGTGCCGTCACCTACATCGCCGCGCAATTGTTAGGCGCTTGGGCAGCTTATTACCTCTATACTTACTTCGTTAAGACGAGCTTGCAACCAGTCGGGGGTCATTTCAACGGCCGCATCCTGGTGGCCGAAACCGTCGGTACGGCTCTCTTCACATTCGGTTATGCTTCCAACCTTTACCAGGGCTTCACCCGCGCTGTCAGCGCTTCTGTTGCCGGTTTGTCCCTGATGTTGGGTGCCTTGGCCGCCTCTTCGGCAGCTATCGGCTTGCTTAACCCGGCCGTTGCTCTGGGTGTCCGCTCATGGGTCTGGGGCACATACGTGCTTGGACCTGTCCTTGGCGCTTTGATCGGTGTCAACCTGTACGCCCTGCTCTTTGCCGAAAGTAGTGCGCTCGCCAACGCGGTCGCCGGTGTTGGTAAGTCGTCCAGCAAAAAACGCAAAAAATAACCTGTTTTTAACGGTTTAACTACCCGTCTTTGGCGGGTAGTTTTAGTTTGCCATCAATCAAGTCTTGCTCGAAATTCTGTATACCAGTCGTATTGGTCATGTACTGGCTGGTGTCGGGGAAGTCCAGGCGCATGATGTGCGGCCAAACAGCCTGTACCAGCTGCTCCAAGCGGGCTAGCTCCTTGGCATCAGGTACATACGGTAATGTGACTTGGCTAGGCTTGTCGGCTTCGACATAGAGAATCTGGGTTCTGATCGGCTGGGTCGATCTGAACCGGGCTGACTTGTGTACAAGCAAGGCGTAAAAAAGCATCTGGGTGCGGTGCCGCCAGGCTTTGACGACCTTGGACTGGTCCTTGGTATCCCAGCTGGTAAGCGGCTTACCAGTCTTGTAGTCGCTGATCAACCAACCGTCAGCTGTCTTATCTATCCGGTCAAGCTCGCCGTTGATACGGGTTTCGCCCAGCGTGATGTCGGTGATACGCTGCTCAGATAAGCCGCCCTTGTGCAGTGCCAGACCGCCTTTTTGGAGCAGCTTAGGCAGTAACTCCAGTCCGCGTGTCCGATAACGCTCAAGGTCGACCGGTGCCAAGTGTTCAGCTTGCAATGTTGCCTCGAACCTATCCAGTACCGTACCGATGTTCAGTCGGCTGGTGTTGACCAGGCGCTGGGCAGTTTCCAGGGCAGCGTGGATGGCAATGCCGAAGCTGCCGACTGCCGACCTAGCCGTTGGCAAGCGTAACAGATGCCGTCCCTTGAAGCTGTGCGGTCCGGCTTCGGCCACATTCAAGAAGTTGATTAATGCGGTCGGGCTGAGTGAGAAGCTATCAAGCCGGTGTTGTAACAAAGCGCGCTCATCCCGGCTGTCCAGACTTGGCCAGCGCAGGCCGGTTTCCAACACCGCAATCGGCTTAGTCGGAGGGTTATTAATCGTTTGTAGCGGCAAGGCGGCTAGCAACGGGGTCAGCAGGATTTCATTGCCATGGTCATCTGTAAAATAGCTGGTCGCGATAAATGAGCGCTTAGCCCGGCTGGCCGCAACATAAAGCAGCCGGACGGAGTCATCATATTTTTCGCCGTAGGCTTGGAGCTGTAAGTTTGCCGGGCTGCCCCTGCCGCCTTGCCGCGGCCGCCACAAACTTTCGACTGCGTCTACCAAGAAGACGTGTTCGAACTCCAGGCCCTTAGCCTTATGGACCGTCAACAGCTGGACCGCTTGTTGGCCGCTCATAAACCACGACTCGTCAGCGATCACTCGCTCAGTACTGACATTGAGTTGCACGAACCGCACGAAATCAGCCAGCGTGGCGTCGCCGGCCGCAAACTCCTGGACCAAGCCCCTTAACAGCTCAATCGCGGATAAGGTTTCCAGGTACTGGCTGGATGTCGCATGCTCAGCCAGGTAATAATCTCGGAACGGGCTACGCAGGTATTCACCTTCGTTCAGGCCAAGGATATATTCCATTACGAGCGCCAATGGCTGCTGCCGGCTGATCCGGCCTAACCAGACCAGCCAATTGGCTATCTGCTGCAGGCCTTGGTTGGAGTTTTTGAGCAAGCTGTCCAGCCAATCCGGCTGGCTGAAGTTGTCAAGGGCTAGTGTCCAAAGTGTCTCAGGCTTGATCTGCCACATCGGGTGGCGCAACAGTTCGGCCAGGCCGGTATTGACGTGGTTACGGTCGCCGTCGCTGATGGCCACCGCGACATCAGCAACCAAGCAGGCCTGCCTGACGGCCTCATGGGCCAGAACGTTGCTGCGGCGTTCGTAGCTGACAGGCACGCCCTCCTTGAGCAGGATACTGGCGATTGATTGCAGGCTGGAGTGTTGCCGGGCCAGTACCGCGATGTCTGTTTCACCGGTTTTCCAGAGCTTTTTGATCCGTTTTGCGACGGCTAAATGCTGGTGCTGTACGGTCGGATAAGCCAAATGCCGGATATCTGACTTACCGGCTGGCTTATGCCGGGCAACTAACTTCTTAATGATGTCCGGTTCGCGTTTGACCAGACGGTCTTCGGCCAGTTCAATTATGGCCTTTGCAGTGTTCAAAACCGCCTGCGATGAGCGGTAATTGTCAGCCAGGACGATCAACTTGGTGTCAGGGTAGCTGCGGCGGAACCCTAACATATTGTTCAACTCCGCGCCGTTGAAGGCGAAGATAGACTGGTCGTCGTCGCCGACAGCCATCAGGTTCGGCCGGTTGTTGACCGAATAGTGGTCAGCCACCAGGTGAGCCAGGCGTAACTGGGCGGCGTTGGTGTCCTGGAACTCGTCGATGAGCACATACAGATAGCGTTCCTGCAGATCGGCCAGCATATCCGGTTGTTTTTGCAACTGTTCCAGAACCTCGATCAACATGTCTGAATAATCATAATAGCCGCGCTGGTGCAGCCTATCGCGGTAGGTCTCATAGACGTCGGCTACCGCCAACCACCACTCATTGCGCTTGCGCTCGGTGAACATACCCTTCTTGTCCTCGACTGTCTGCAACCAACGCTGCTTCCACTTCCCAGTCAGCGTGGTCTTGCCTGTCGGCACATCCTGCTCGACCGCCAAGATCAGACTTTCTTTAATAGTTGAACTTAGTGGCAGGAGCAGGCTACCCTTAGGCAGCTTTTGAGTAGGTAGTTTACTAACGCTTGCTGCCAAAGTGTTCAATTTCTTGACGCTCAGAGCCGGTGATAACAGATCAATTACTGCTGGTTCTATCCGGTCTATGTATTTGAGGTTTAACTTGATAATGCCGCGCAATTCAGACGGTGTCAGACCAGCCTCCTTAGCCAGCTTAAGGGCGGCCTTGACGTCGTTAAGGGCGGTAAAGTTGCCTGCAAAGTTGCTGGCCAGCGGATTCTTAAGAGGTAGGCCAGCCAGGATGGTTTGGACGATCTCGTCCTGGACGGCATCTGGCGCCACGCTCAGCCGGGCACCATTCCAAAAGTAATCCGGGTACTGGTTCATGATTTCCGCAGAAAAACTGTGGAAGGTCCGCACAACGACATTGCGCGAAGCCGGTCCGATCAGGCCATATAACCGTTCCCTCATATTAACCGCGGCCTTGTTGGTGAAAGTCAGGCAAAGGATGCTGCTGGCATCAGTGTCAGTCTTTTGCAGGATATTGGCCACCCGGGTGCTGAGCAGTTGTGTCTTGCCCGTGCCTGGGCCGGCCACCACCAGCACCGGCCCCTCAATCGCGTCAACAGCCTGCTTTTGGGCCTCATTCAACTTTGAATATGCCACCCTGAACTCTTTATCCATGCATCTATTGTACTTGGTATCTGGAAAGCTATTTGGCTTGGGCGGTGGCGCAGATCGGGCAGTCTTCTTGCTCGGTAAACTCGGTCATAAATTGCTTGGCGGCTTTGGGCCAGGGTTCGAGGTCGTGGAAACCGACCAGGTCGCCGGCCGCGCGCAGCAGCCAGCCGAGGTTTCCGTAGAAGTGTAATTTTCCCCAGATGACGGCAGCCCAATGAGGGCCGGCCGGAATGACTGTGATCGGCTCTTTGGCTACGTAACTCTTAAGGCTTTGTCCTTTGACCTGGCGCTTTAAATTCTCGCCGACGAAAATTCCAGCATGCAAAGCAGTCAGGGCCAGGCCGCTGAATGGGGAGATGGCGTTGTCGCCGATGACATAGATGTTCGGTTCCGTCTGGACTGAAACGACGA
>CAZCXO010000005.1:0-16671 GCA_964502645.1 uncultured Candidatus Saccharibacteria bacterium | reverse complement strand
CACCCTTGGTTCTCTTTGTCTTAATCTTACTAAGCCTCATTCTCCTCAGCGTAGGCCCTAGGCATAGGCGGCTGTGAGTTTATTAGCGCTTAAACCAGGTGGTAGTAGACGGCTTTAAGAATGGCTTCGAGGCTGGTTTCGGCTTTCACGAAGTAAGCCGGAGCGGCCTTATTCAGGGTGGCTTGGACAGCTCGCGGACTCTCGTCGTTAGTCAGGACAATGACGGGGATGCGCTTGGCGTGTTCGTGCTCACGCAGCCGTTCCAAGATGTCGTGGCCGTTGAGTTTAGGCAGCTGCAAATCAAGCAGGATCAAATCCGGATGGCTGGACAAGGCCAGCTCAAGGCCAAGCTCGCCGTCGTCAGCTATCAATAACTGATAACCCTTGACCCTCAGGGCGCTGGACAGTATGGTCTGGAGCGACCGGTCATCTTCGATAATCAGTATAGTCTGGGTCCTGGCGGGGATTTCAACTAGGTCGGTTCGCTTGGCCATCAATCCCCCAGCTTATTTTTGACTTCGGTGGCTATACGGGCCAGGGAACTGTCACTCTTGATGAAGTAGGCTTCGGCTTTAAGCGCGACTGACTTGTAGATCATCTCGTTTTCGCGGAGGTTGGTCAGGACGAAGACCGGTACATGCTTACCCCATTTGTCCTTGCGCAACTTGCCCAGCATATCCAGGCCGGACATTTCAGGCAGTAACAAATCAAGCAAAATCAGGTTCGGGTGTTGATTTAGGGCGATATCAAGGCCGTTCTCACCGTCAATAGCCTCAAGGACCTTGTATCCTTGCTCCTCGATCTTATAGACCAGGATGTCGAGGATGGCCTTATCATCTTCAACGACCAAAACTGTCTTAGCCATCTTTTGGTCCCTTTCCGGCGGTGCTGATTTGTCCATCCATTGGTATTCTAACATAGAAGTTAGTGCCCTGATTTTCAATCGAATCGAACCAGATATTGCCGTCCAGCTGCTCTACCATGGCCTTAGCAATGTACAGGCCCAGACCGGTGTGGTTGGAGTCCAGTCTCTTGGCATTGTCAGCCCGGAACAGCTTGGTAAAGATCTGCGATTGCTGGGCTTCTGGGATGCCGATGCCGGTGTCGGCGACTTTTATGATCAGATGCTGACGTTTGATACCGACCAGGATACTGATTTTTCCGCCGCTAGGTGTGTACTTGGTACTGTTGGACAGCAGGTTTTGCATGACGACGGTCAACAAGCGTGGGTCGAGCACAATCTTAGGTAGGTTGGGTTCGATGTTCGTAGTCAAATCTATATGTTTCTGCTCGAGCTGTATCTCGACGTCCTTTAGCACTGCCTGGATCAGGGCGGCAACATCGGTGTTCTTAGGCTCAGTCTTAAAGGTACCCAGGTCAAGGCTGGACACACTCAACAGGTCACTGATCAAGTGGGTCATGCGCTGGCTGCCGCCATATAGTTCACTCAATTGCTTGCGCTGGTTGGCAGTTAATTTACTGTGCTTCTGGGTCAGCAGGGTTTCGGCGTACCAGTTAATGACGGTCAAAGGTGTGCGCAGCTGGTGCGAGGCCGTCGAGATAAACTCGGACTTGGCCTTATCCAACCGGATGATCGCCCTGGCAATGAGGATGGAAATCACTATCGTCAACAAGCCGATCAACACGGTCCATAGAATGGTTACCCGCGTCAACGTCGTAGCAATGCCGCGCGAACCGGCGCCTAGCGTGGATGAGAACTTATTCTCCAAGCTAGTCAGGTTGCTATCGGTAGTATAGACTTGCTCCAGATAGGGGGCTAACTGGGCTGCCCGCACGGCTTTGGCTTGCGGATCCTTGTGGTTCAGAGGCATGACATTGATGGCATGTATCTGGCTGGCCAGACCTATCAATTGCTGGATGCCGGCATCGCCGGCCGTCCAGGTTCTGATCGCGCTATCCATATAACTGACATGCCGAAACTTCTGATATAAAAAAATCAGATTACCGACGTCGGCCGGATCATTGCCGCCTTCGATAAAACCTTGCCGGGCGACTGCCAGGTCAGGGTGGGCTTTGTCTAATTCCAGCCGGGCCTGGCGGTCGCCAAGGGGCACCTTTATGAAGGTCAGGAACCGGGTGTAGTCGGCTTGATTCTGGGTGTCGGCATACGCCACCAGATTATTGACAGCTTCTTTCTGGGCCTTGGACCACAGACCTTCGCCGCCGACATAGGACCGGATGCTGGCCATGACCTTCATGCTAAACAGGAAATTCAACAGGCTGAACAGCAGGATGATAATGATCAGGACGATGATGATATTGAACTTGTTCTGAACGGTACGATCTTTCAGATTCCGGATAGTCAAGAAGTTATGCATCAGTTCACCCCAACTTGCCCATTATACAAAACAAATCTCAAGCATATGTATTGTTTATTCATTATGAAATATTTTACATAACTTTATGAAAGATGTATTATCCCTGTAAAGGTTATAAAATGATTGAGCCTGAAAAACCAATACTCAAAGCGCTAAAAAGTGATGGTGAAGTATTAAGGCAAGGTTTACATCGTCTCTTGCCGCGTATCTTAGAAGACGGCGGTCGGGTTCGCATCTTTGATGAAACTGCAATTCACGCTGTAGAAGCTCTGGCGCCTACCTTAGCCACTGAAACTGTCACGCAACCCTTAAGTTAGACGCCGGCGGCCATCGCTTCTTTGGCGTCGACCTTTTGATTCTTGACTACTAACAGTGCGACAACCACGGCGGCCAGTGCTAGCCCGACACCTACGTGCAGGCCGTTCTTATAACCATGTACGGCGGCAGTAGCTGGCATGATGTGGCCGGCGGCGAGGTCGGCTTTGACAGTCGTGAAGGCGACAGCTGACAAGATGGCCAGACCGATTGCACCGCCGACTTGCTGAGAGGTATTCAGAATACCAGAGGCCAGACCGGAGAAGTGTTTGGGCACTCCAGAGGTAGCTGCGAGGGTACCGGATACGAACGTCAATCCCATGCCTAAGGCACAGACAGCCAGTCCAGGGAAGACATTGTGCCAGTAATCACCACCGACCTTGAGAAGATGGCTGAGCAAGAAAAGACCGAGTGATAGAACCAGTGGGCCAAGTACCAGTGGCGGCTTGAAGCCGATCTTGCCGATCAGATTAGAAAGTATGCCAGAAGTTATTCCGATAATGAAAGTAACGGGCAGGAAGCTGAAACCGGTCTTAACCGGCGAGTAGTGCAGGATGTTCTGAATATATAGAGTTAGGAAAAAGAACATTGAGAACATGGTACAGGCGATGACCAGGAAAGCTAAGTTACCGCCGGCAACGTTGCGGATTTTAAATATACGTAGCGGCATCAGGGGCTGGTCGACGCGGTTTTCGTTCCAGATGAAGCCAATCAACAGAATGATTGACAGGGCGATAAAACCCTCTACTGTAGCCGAGCCCCAACCCAGCGTCGGTGCCTTGGACAAACCGTAAACCAGTGACATCAAGCCACTGGTAGCTAGAGCTGCTCCTGGCAGGTCAAGCTTGATTTTCTGGTTTTCCTCGCCGATATGATGAGGCAAGAGGCGTAGCGAAGCCAGCACTACTCCGATACCGACCGGTACATTGACGAAGAAATTCCAGCGCCAGCCCAGGTATTGGGTCAGTATGCCACCGAATAGCACACCGGCCGCGGCACCGCCGGCAGATACGCCAGCCCAGACACCCATCGCAATATTGCGCTCGTGGCCTTCTTTGAACTCGGCCAGTACGATTGACAACGCAGCCGGAGACATAATGGCAGCTGCTAAACCTTGGGCTGCCCTGGCAATGATAAGCTGTGTCTCGGTTTGAGCTAGCCCACAGACCAGGGACAGGGCAGCAAAGGCGCTAACCGCGCCAATGAAAATCTTGCGCCGCCCGAACAGGTCAGAAGCCCGCCCACCGAGTAACAGAAAGCCGCCAAAAGTCAGCGTATAGGCCGTAATAACCCACTGTAGGTCATTAGGGGCGAAGTTTAATTTGCGCGAAATCGTCGGCAACGCCACGTTGACGATGGCCACATCCAGAATCACCATGAACTGGGCCAACGCCAACAGGCCCAGAATGACCCATTTGTTTTCAGAATGCCGCGACAATTGGCGTTGAGCCATCATTACCTCCACTTTGGCTCAAGCATAGCAAACGGTCTATGCATAAGCAAAGCCGGTTTGAAATTCCATGAACGGCTTCCAGGCTTATGCTTAATCTGTTATGCTAAAGCCACTGGCATGAAAAAAAATATTGTCGAACGAACCGTTGAAGCGCCGGCTATGGCCCTGGACCGCGGCATCGAGGGCGGCCAGAAGATTGCCAAGACCATCCCGCTGACCGGGGAACGTCCACTGCAACGGGCCAAGGATTATTGGTACTTGTTAGGGCCCGGGTTAACGACGGGTGCGTCGGATGATGACCCGTCAGGCATCGCGACTTATTCGCAGGCTGGTGCCCAGGCCGGCTTCGGCCTGATTTGGCTATCGGCTTTCACATTCCCATTGATGGCTGTCGTCCAGGAGATGTGCGCCCGGATAGGGTTGGTGACAGGCCGGGGCCTGGCCAGCAACATTCGTACGCATTTTGGCAAGCGGATCCTATATATCAGCACACTGTTCTTGTTCGCAGCCAATACCTTTAACATCGGTGCTGACATCGGCGCCATGGCCAACGCCGTCCAACTGATCAAACCGCACTACAGCTTCGGCCTGTTAGTGGTTGGCTTCACAGTTTTCATATTAATGCTGCAGATCTTTACACCTTACGTTAAGTACGCCCGCTACCTCAAGTGGCTGGCCCTGATTCTCTTTGCCTACATCCTGTCAGCCATACTAGCCAAACCGGACTGGCATAGCGTCCTCGCAAATACGGTCACGCCGCACATCGTCTTTACCAAAAAAGAACTGTTGCTGATCTGCGCCATCCTCGGCACGACCATCACGCCGTATCTGTTCTTCTGGCAGACTTCGCAGGAAATCGAAGAGGAAATCGCTGCCGGCCAGACCACCATCAAAGCCCGCATGGGTGCCACTCCGCCAGAGGTCAAAAGGATGCGCATCGATGTCTGGTCAGGGATGTTCCTGAGCAACCTGGTGATGTTCTTCATCATCGCTGCTTGTGGCACGGTATTGTTCAGCCATGGCATCACCAACATCAACTCCGCCTCGCAAGCGGCCGAGGCCTTGCGGCCATTCGCGGGTAATGCCACTTACTGGTTGTTCGCCATCGGCATCCTAGGCATGGGCCTGCTGGCCATTCCGGTGCTGGCCGGTTCCAGTGCCTACGCTATCAGTGAGAGTCTTGGCGGCAAGCGCCAAGGACTGAATAACAAGCTCAAGCAGGCCTATGCTTTTTACGGTGTTATCATCATCTCAATGCTGGTTGGCCTAAGCCTGAACTTCGTCGGTCTCAACCCGATCAAGGCCCTGATTTACTCGGCTGTGCTGAACGGTATCGTGGCGCCGATCATCCTGGTCCTGATCGTCCTGATAGCCAGCAACAAGAAGGTTATGGGTGATTGGCGCAATGGCAAGCTGTCAACCTCTCTCGGCTGGTTACTGACGGTTCTGATGGCCACCTCCGGTGTGGCCGCCATCTACGCGCTATTGCCGTGATTTATAGCATTACTACTTCAAGTTCAGTTGCTACCTCAGTCATACATCGGCCGACTATAAAACCATCAGCCTCATCATGAATATCATCGAGAGTAAGAATATTACTGGCTTGAATCAATCGTCTCTTACCTCGTATCTTTCGTGCTTGTAAGAAGTCAATACCTTTATCATGGCCTGATATGGGATTGCGATCGTTATGCACTACAGTGTCAAATTCATCTAGATAAGCCAAGCCAGTGAGAGTCAATGGCTCAGGCACAATATCTTCAGGATCAACCCCGGAGGGAATACGGCCCACTACTAAAGGCTTTGCCCCCAGAGAAACCACTCGTTGAACAGCATCGTCGCGCTGAAAGATTCCTTTTACCAACACATCTATCGCCAAGCCCTCCAGCTCAATCATTTGCATAACTTCTTCGACATATTCAAGAGAACCGCCCCACGATTCTTCGCCATGAATTGTCAGCTTTGCATTACCAAGTTTGGCTTGCTTGTAGCCTAAAACTGCTGCAATACCTATTTGAAGTAGCTCGTCACGCGTTCTCTTAGAATGCCAATCAGGTAAGAATGGGCTTCTATCCTTAACCTCGAAATAAGCTTCTTGCCCTGGGCGGAAAGACATAGTTATAACACTATAACTCATCTGTCAGGCTGATATAATACAGGCATTCGCCACCTTAGCTCAGCTGGCTAGAGCGCCGCTTTCGTAAAGCGGAGGTCATCGGTTCGATCCCGATAGGTGGCTCCATCAGAAGTGAGCGGGTATCGTATAGTGGCTATTATGTAGCCTTCCCAAGGCTGAGAGGAGAGTTCGATTCTCTCTACCCGCACCAGTAGTCAGGTGATACAATGAATCCTAACGATGGCGCAGGCGAAAACTTATTTTCATGACCATTTAGTGATGTTGTTGCTCAGCATCAACGCCTTTTTGGCGTTGGGCGGGGCGCTGTTTCTGCTGCTCAGCTTGGGTAGCGGCCATAGCAACGGCTATATTATCCAGTGCCGTGATTGTTCTAATCCGGCAGCCGTCAACAAGTTCACCAACGGTGGCGTCAGCGGCCTGTTGAGCTTTGTCTTGTTCGCTGTTTTGGTGTTGGCTGCCCATTCGGTGTTAAGCTACCGGGCTTATCCGATTCATCGCCAACTGGCCGTGACTATCCTGGGGCTGGGGTTGCTGTTACTTGTTCTGATGATCATCGTCAGTAATGCCTTGCTAGTCTTGCGCTAAGGCGATGACCGATCTTGAAATTCCCCTTGAACAAGACCGCCGCGGCCACTATCGTTTCTTCGAGATCCTGCCCGGTACGTTGAGCTGGCTGTTGCTGTTTACGCCGCTGCTATTGAGTTTCATCAGTGTCAAGGTGGCGGTGATGTTCGTGCTGCTATATCTGTTGATCTTCTTCGTCCGCGGTCTCGGTTATGCGATCCGGGCCTTGGAAGGGCATAGGATCATGAAACGGCACATGAAACTGGATTGGAACCAGCTCTGCGCTGATCTTGACAGGAACGAAGGCAGCCCCGCCCAACCCAAATGGCATTATAAAAACCTTAGGCTACTGCCGACCAGAGAATACCAGTTCAAGCCAAGTGACCTGGTGCATGTCATCATCGTGGCCTCTGTCAATGAGAGCCGGGAAATCCTGGAGCCCACCATTCAGTCCATCCTCAGCGCTGATTATGATCCCAAGAAGATAATACTGGTGTTCGCCTACGAAGGGCGGGCCGGCCGGCCGGCCGAAGCCCGCGTCAAGGAGTTACTGGAGCTTTACGGCGACAAATTCCTGCACGCCATGGCTGTCAGACACCCGGCCGGCCGGCCGAATGAGATCATTGGCAAGGGCGCCAACATCACTTACGCCGGGCGTGCTCTCCAAAAGTACCTCAGGCAGGCTAAGATTGATCCCAAAGCCGTCCTGGTCACCACCCTTGACTCCGACAACCGCCCGGATAAACGCTATTTTGCCGCTCTCAGCTACCTTTATTGCGTAGTGCCTAAACCGCTCAAGGCGTCCTACCAGCCGCTGGCCATGTACACTAACAACATCTGGGACGCACCGACACTGATGCGGGTTATCGCCACCGGTAATAACCTGTTCTACATCGTCGGCACCCAGCGTCGGCACCTGTCACGCAACTTCTCGGCCCACGCCCAACCGATGCAATCATTGATTGAGACTGATTTCTGGAGCGTCCGGATAGTAGTGGAGGACGGCCACCAGTTCTGGCGCAGCTATTTCCGTTATGATGGTGACTACCGTGTCTACCCGTTCAGCATCCCGATTTATCAGGACGCTGTACTGGCTGACGGTTACTGGAAAACCATCAAGACTCAATTCTATCAGCTACGACGCTGGACCTACGGCGCTTCGGATGTCGCCTATATCGCTGACAAGGGCTTCTGGCATAAGAACCAAGTTCCCAAGGCCGATGTACTGGCCAAACTGTTACGCACCCTGGAGAACCATGTTACATGGGCGACTGGCGTCATCCTGGTCTTTGCCTCCGGCTTTATCCCGCCTCTGTTGCATCCACAAAGCATTGCGGCGGACTCATTACCACTGTTAGTCAGTCGGGTACAGAAGGTCGGTTTGGCACTCGCTTTCATTACTGGCTATGTCTGTCTAGTGACCTTGCCGCCGCGGCCCAGCCGCTACAAACGCCACCGCTCAGTGATTATGACCCTGGAATGGGCACTGGCACCTGTCACCGGTTTCTGTTTCGGCTCATTGGCGGCCTTCAACTCTCAGACCCGCCTGATGTTCAAGAGATACCTTAGCCGTTTCGATGTGACCGAGAAAGCTGTCCGCACCAGCGAAGGTCGGACGGTTTCTACGGAGGCTGACCCCAGTAAGCGCCGCCTTAGGCGTGAAAAGCTTGGTAGGCTACGCTGGCGGCGCGGTCGAAACGATTAAGCGCCACCTGCGCCGTCCTGACGATTGCCTGGCTATCTAACACGCCATCTGATACTTGAGACCTAAGCTTGGCCACGATCGTATCCGTCAACGCCCTGGCGTCCCTGACAGCCTCAGAGCGGTGCCGACAGCTCTGATATAGGCTTAGCATTAACTTATCCTCTGAGAAGGGCTCTAAACGCCCTCTAATCCCGCGCACTCTCCACATCGTCCGATAATCGGCTTGCTCTCGCGTCGTAAAAACCGTGCCACAGGCCTGGCATTGCCGCCTGCGCCAGACCTGATTGGAACGGCGTTGATGACGGGAGTTCATGACACGCGTCTGACTGCCACACAGCATACAAACCATGTCAACATATTGACATACCGCTAATGATTTGACCAGCTCAAAGGCGGGGGCAAATTAAAAAAGCCCTTGAGCATTACCCACGGGCAGGGTTATTTAGAAACTACTGGGCGGGGGCGACGGATCCGACGGCTGATGACCTCTGGAGCTAGCAGCTCCTCATAAAACAACTCGAAGTCGTCCAACAAGCTACCTTTACGAATAGCAAAACATCCCTGTTTAACCGATCCATCTTAGCAACTAAAACCATACCAGTCAATATTTTAAATATAAATGCTAGTGCTTATAACAAAGGTGAGATTCAACCGAACGGAATGGTGGGCTCTAGAGGACTCGAACCTCTGACCTCTTCCACGTCAAGGAAGCGCTCTAGCCAACTGAGCTAAGAGCCCAAAATATGCCTGTGGCATATTTTGTACACGAGCGAAGCGTCGATAGTGCAACTATGCCACACCTGGTCTCATGCAACAGGGGTAATGATATCAATTTGAGAGGTGAAAAGCAAAATTATTAACCAATTATTAAACATTCGGAAAGCGGATAGGATGATAACGCCACACATGGCGTTAAGTAAGCATAAGTTTTACACAGGTGGAAATGTCAGAATTACAGCATAAATAGGCTAGCCATATAGTACTAGGCTTGGTATGATAGTCGTTACAGGTGAAGTTTTGACGAGATTGTTTTACCTCGCCAAAACGAGTAAGGGTCGAATGACATGCGAGATCATTCGACCTTTTTAATTTCCACCTAAAAGAGTTAATAAGCTGGAAGCAGTGGTATACTTTTAAGAAGTTATGGCTGAGCAGACAGATCAATTAACGGCTATGCGGCATTCGCTGGCGCACATCTTGGCGGCGGCAGTGCAACATCTGTGGCCGGGGGCCAAATTCGGGGTCGGGCCGGCCGTGGAACAAGGGTTTTACTACGATATCGACCTCGGTGACATCAAGCTGTCAGAAGAGGACTTCGGCAGGATTGAAGCCGAGATGCGCAAGATCATTGCCGAGGACCAACTGCTCGAGCGGCTAGAAAAGCCGATAGATGAGGCCATCGCCTGGGCTAAGGAGAGCGGACAGACTTATAAAGAAGAACTGCTGAACGACCTCAAGCGGGCCGGTACCACTGTGGCCAAGGATCTTAACAAGGATGAACTGGGCACCATCACCGGTGGTGACGCCCAGGTTGACCAGGTGTCTTTCTATAAGAACAGTGATTTCACCGACCTCTGCCGGGGGCCTCATGTGGCCTCGACTGGCAAGGTTGGAGCTTTCAAGCTGTTACGCGTCTCCGGAGCCTACTGGCGCGGCGATGAGCACAAGGCCCAGATGCAACGGGTCTACGGTGCGGCTTTCAGCAATGAGGATGAACTTAAAAAGTACTTGGAGCAGCTGGATGAAGCGCGCCAGCGTGACCACCGACGGCTGGGCCAGGAACTGGACTTATTCGTCTTCTCAGACCTGGTCGGTGCTGGCTTACCCCTGTTCACGCCAAGAGGAACAGTGATACGTGATGCCTTAATAAGTTTCTCCGAAGAGCTACAACAGGCTAATGGTTTTGAGAAAGTATTCATACCTCATATCACTAAACAAGTGCTGTATGAGAAGTCAGGTCACTGGGATAAGTTCGATGATGAGCTTTTCCTGGTTAAAAGCCAGGAAACCAGCGACCAGTTTATCCTCAAACCGATGAATTGCCCCCACCATATTCAGATATATGCTTCCCGGCCGCGCAGCTACCGGGAATTGCCTATAAGATATATGGAATCCACCGTCCAGTATCGTGATGAGAAAAAAGGCGAACTTAACGGCTTGGTACGGGTGCGGGCTATAACCATTGATGATGCACATATTTTTTGCCGGCTGGACCAGATTGAACAGGAGTTCACGGCGATAATGAATATGGTCAAGGACATGTACACGGTGTTTGAAATGAAGTTCAAGGCCAGATTATCGTTCAGGGATGATTCAGATGGCTATCTGGGCGACCCTAAGGTGTGGGAACAGGCCCAGCAAACGATTGAAGATGTCGCCAAGAAGCTGAATCTGGATTATTTCGTCGCCGCCGGCGAAGCTGCGTTTTATGGCCCCAAGATAGATATCATGGTAACGGATGCCTTGGGCCGAGAGTGGCAGTGTGCCACCGAGCAATTGGATTTCGTTCAACCGGAACGCTTCGGGCTGGAATATATTGATGCTGACGGCAGTGAAAAACGGCCGGTCATGATCCACAAGGCGTTACTGGGCTCAGTGGAACGGTTCCTGGCGGTTTATATCGAGCATACGGCCGGGCGGTTTCCGGTCTGGCTAGCACCGGAACAGATCCGTTTGCTGACCGTTAACCAAGAAGACGCTACAGTCAAGTTCGCCCAGGCTGTTCAGGCTAAGGCTAGGGAACTAGACCTACGTATCAGTATCGATGATGCTAATGAATCTGTCGGTAAGAAGATCAGAACGGCTGAGGTCATGAAAGTGCCGTACACGGTGGTGATCGGTGAGAAGGAAATCAACGGTGGCCAGGTTGTGCCGCGGATTCGGCATGATATGTCAGTCCAAGGTGAAACACAGCCGATAGGGGTGGATGAGTTCCTAAAAACGGTGGCAAATGAGGCGGCCGGCCGTGTGCACAAAACCTCTTTGAACGGATAAGGCGGATTGGGAAAATGGATAAGACGTTCCGGCGGCGGGTAGAAACCGTGGTGGCCCAGATTCCGCGCGGTCGGGTAATGACCTATGGACAGATCGCAGCAGTGTGCGGTCAGGCGCGGGCCGCCCGGATCGTGGGCGGTATAGCCCACTTCGGTGACCCGGCGCTACCATGGCAGCGGGTTGTTAATAAGCAGGGCGGCCTGGCCTCGGGCTATCCGGGCGGCCGCGCCGGCCACAAACAGGTCCTGGAAGCCGAAGACGTAACCGTCTCTGATGATTACCGTATCAACGTCGACAAACTGCTCTGGTGGCCACCAGATTTTGAGTTGCAGAACCAGCAAGCGGCCGCGGTCGGTGAGCTATAATTCTCTTTATGTTGAATCGTTGCAAGAATCTATACATCGTCATTTTCATAGCTTCCTTTAGTATCTGGTGGCTTGGCCCACTGACAGGAGCGACTTTTAACGGACAAGAAACTTTTTTGGTACCACTGGGGCGATGGCTTGCCCCAAACTCTGGTTGTCACATAGTCGCCAGCTCTACGGATTGTATATACAACCGTGCGTATGAAGTAGGGTTAATAGTTTGTGCTTTATTTGGACTTGTAATACTCGTTTGTGTTGTTCAGTTAGTAAGGCTATGGGTCAGAAAGCATCTCCGTTAATAGTTATTGTAGGGGAGACAGCTAGCGGCAAGTCGGCGCTGGCAATCCAGCTGGCCAAACAGTTTAACGGCGAGATTATCTGCGCTGATTCGTGGACAGTCCGGCGTGGCGTTAACATCGGTACGGCCAAGCCTTCACAGGAGGAGCAAGCCACAGTACCGCATCATCTATTAGATGTGGTCGGCCCGGCTGAGGACTTCACGGCCGCGGTTTTCAAAAAGCTGGCTGAGCAGGCCATAGACGACGTTGCTAACAGGGGTAAATTGCCGATTATGGTGGGGGGCACGGGGCTTTACATTGACGGGGTGATCTATGATTTCAGTTTCTTACCGGCTGGCGGCCAGAAATTAAGGCGAGAGCTGAATTCACTGACCATTCCACAACTGTTAAAAAGGATCGAGGATAACGGTCTGGACGTCGGCGAGGTTGATATACGCAACAAACGGCGGCTGATTCGCTTGATAGAAAATAACGGGCGCCTGCCGACCAAGCACCCATTACGGGAAAATACGCTGCTGATCGGTTTGCGAACAAATCTGGAGGTTTTGAAAAATAGAATTGAACAGCGGGTTAATGAAATGATTAATGACGGACTGGAAACTGAAGCGCGCGAGCTAGTAGAAAGATATGGTTGGGACTGTGAGGCGCTGAAGGGCATAGGTTATTCCCAATGGCGAGGCTATTTTGAAGGCCGCCAGGGCAGGGCTGAGACACACCAAAAAATCATTAAAGCAACGTTGAACTTGGCTAAGCGTCAACGGACCTGGTTCAAACGCAACAAAAGTATTCATTGGATCTCCAGCCCTGTTAATTGGCAACAGGTTGTAGACCTGGTTACAACTTTTCTGGAAAGCTAGTGTTCACGGCTGAGCCAATGTTTGGTACACTGGATGGGTGATTGAGCAACTCTTTGGGTCAAAAACGAGGGTCAAGTTATTGCAGCTATTTTACAGTAATCCGAACCGCTCGTACTTCGTCCGTGAGATTACACGGACGATTAACGAACAGATCAATTCGGTTCGCCGCGAACTGAGCAACCTGTTGAGTATCGGTATCATTACCTCGGATAACACTAACAATAAGCTTTACTACGAGGTCAACCAGAAGTTTGAATACTACACACCGCTCAAGCAGATTTTCGGTGGCGGCGTCAAGAAAATGTCTAAGAAAACCAAGGCTCAGGCTGATGAACCTGCCGCTGACAATGACTTGCGGGCCGTCGGCCATGTCGACCTGGCTGTCCTGACCGGCCAATTCACTCGTGATAACAGCGCCGGCGTCGACCTGTTAGTGGTCGGCCAGATTAACCCCAACGCCTTGCAAAAATATGTCGACGACCTGGAGGCCAAGGAGAAGAAAAGCCTGCGCTATACCGTGATGACAGTGGCTGACTTCCGCTACCGACAACAGATACGGGACCGTTTTGTCACGGCCATCGCCAAAGCCAAGAAGCAGATCCTGGTAGATGAGCATGAGTTACTGTCACCGGAGGCCGCCGAGCCGGCTGAGGCTGAAGCCTGATGGAGCTGCAGTTTTACGGTGCCAACTGCCTGGTTCTGAATTATAAAGGTACTAGGTTGGTGGTTGATGATAACTTGGCAGATTTAGGCAGTAAGTCGATAATAAAAGCTGGTGACGTGACCTTGTTCACTGGCCAGCACCAAGAGACACCGGCTCGCCTGACCCTTGACGGGCCCGGTGAATACGAAGTAGCCGATGTATCAATCATCGGCATTGCCGCCCGCTCCCACCTGGAAGAAACCGGTAAGCTTAGTGCCACCATGTTCAAACTGACAGCTGGCGAGTTAAGCGTGCTGGTCACCGGCCATATTTATCCTGATCTTAACGAAGCCCAACTAGAGGCGATCGGCCATGTCGACCTCTTGGTCGTGCCGGTTGGCGGCAACGGCTATACGGTCGACCCGGCGGGCGCTCTGCAACTGATAAAGGCCATAGAGCCCAAGCTCGTCGTGCCAACCCATTACGCAGATAAATCATTAAAATATTCTGTACCCCAGCAGGATCTGGCGGCTGCCCTCAAGGAATTAGCCATGGAACCTAAGGAAACCGTCAGCAAACTCAAGCTCAAACCAGCTGAGCTCAGTGACCTGACACAGCTGATTATCGTCGAAAAAAGCTAATTTTTAACAGTGGTTAACAGACCTTTTTTGCGGAGGGTGCGGATGGCCTGGGTGCTGAGTTTCATCTGGATTTTCTGACCATCGACAATAACCGTTTTCATCTGGAGATTGGGTTTCCAGACTTTCTTGGTATGGCGCTGCGAAAAGCTGACATTGTTGCCATACTGCTTACCTTTGCCGGTCAGTTCACATTTCTGCATAAGGTGTTATTGTAACGGTTTTCGGCTCGTCAGTCAACACGCTTGAGCGGCGATTGCTGGGTTTTTCTAAGTTGGTCAAGCAAAACCTTGACGGTCTGGCGGCTGACCGGGTCGACCAGGTCGGGCTTGAGGTCGCATAGCGGCTGGAGTACGAAATCCCGCTTGGTAAACTCCGGGTGAGGAATCGTCAGGCCTGGTGTTTTGAGCACCAGGTCATCATAGAAGATAATATCAATGTCAATTTCGCGCGGGCCCCATCGAAAGGTCGGTGTACGGCCGACTTCTTGTTCTACAGCCTTTATCCGTTGCAAAAAAGCTGCCGGCGCGAGAGCCGTGCCGCCACGGACGACGGTGTTCAAGAAATCCGGTTGGTCGGTGTAACCGATGGCTTTGGACTGGTAAAGAGGCGCGGACTTGAGATCCTGCAATAAGACAGCCAACTTGCCGATAGCGTTCTGTATATGTTGGCGGCTGTCACCTATATTCGAACCCAATGCCAGATAAACTGTAGCCATGGGCATATCTTAGCATGACAGTTCAATTTGCTATTATGGGCGTATGACGGAACTGGTTGGCATCTTGAACATTACGCCCGATAGCTTCAGCGACGGTGATCTCTACCTTGATCCTGACAGGGCTGTCCAGCATGCCGAAAGGATGTTCAGCGAGGGCGCGGCGCTGGTGGACATGGGCGCGGAGAGTACGCGACCAGGCGCCATCCCGATTACGGCCCGCGAGGAGTGGCACCGCCTAGCGCCGGTGGTCGAATGGTTCGCCGCCCTATATCCTGGCAAACTGTCGCTAGACACCTATCACCCAGAAACGGCCGAAAAAGCCCTGGCCGTGCGTGACTTCATCATAAACGACGTCACCGGTATGAATAACCCGGACATGGTAGAGGAAGTCGTCAAGCACCAGGCCCGCTGCATTGTCAGCCATCTGCCGGGCAGCGGCACTGATGTCCAAGTCGTCCACCAGGGTAAGCTGGTTGATGATGTGCAAAAAGTCGTGGATGAACTGCTAGCCAAGGCCAAGCTGTTGCAGGACAAGGGTTTGAGCCATAACGACATCATTCTTGATCCCGGCATCGGCTTCGGCAAGACCGACGCCTTGAACTGGAAACTGCTGGAATTCGCCAAGCAAGTGCCGGATTATAAGGTGATGATTGGTTATTCGCGCAAGCGTTTCCTGGGTGAGAAACGGATGGAGCTGGGGCCGAACCTGGAGGCCGGCCGCAAGGCTATGGCTGCTGGGGCTGCCTACCTCCGTGTCCACGACGTCACCGGACATAAGCAGCTACTCGAGGAAAATCTATAAATGTTTGACAGCTTATCAGGCAGTTACCTGATTATTATTGTGGTTTCGATTGTCCTAAGTTTGTCCATACACGAAGCCGTGCACGCTTACGCCGCGCATGCCCTTGGCGACACCACAGCCAAAGAATCAGGTCGCTTAAGCCTTAACCCTCTGCGCCACATTGATCCCTTTACCACTGTTTTGCTACCAATTGTGACGCTGGTGTTGTTCCACATACCCATATTGGCTGCCCGCCCAGTACCGTTTAATCCGGATCGAGTCAAATATGACGAATTTGGCAGTGCGATTATAGCTGCTGCAGGCCCACTTTCTAATCTGTTATTAGCTGTAATCGCGGCATTTATCTTCACAAACGCCGGCGCTACGGGGTTTTTCCAGAATTTCCTGAACGGTTTTGTAGGAATCAATGTTGCATTGTTTGTTTTTAACATCTTGCCCATACCACCGTTAGATGGCTCTCGGGTTTTCTATGCTTTTGCACCGGAACCGCTTCAGGATTTTATGAAGCAGATTGAGCCCTATGGGCTATTTATTATCTTTGGCTTGGTTCTGAGCGGTGTTCTAACACCACTTTTAGTCAATTTTAATGACCTCATCTTGCAACACTTGCCATAGTATAATAAATGCGTCGGGTAGGGCACAGCCCAACGTCGAGATAATGATTATCTGATACTAATCATTAGGGAGTTCAAGATTTGCGCCGGCCGTGGCCGTCGCGTGCGAACACCCACCTGGGATATCCTCAGGTGATCACCTCGGCTACCCGACTTCTTAGGAATCACCACAGACTTTCGGGGTGTGGCGCAGTTGGTAGCGCGTACGGCTGGGGGCCGTGAGGTCGC
>CAZCXO010000004.1:14498-17384 GCA_964502645.1 uncultured Candidatus Saccharibacteria bacterium | reverse complement strand
GCCGACCCTCTGTTCCGAAGACAGATGCTCTAATCCACTGAGCTACGCGGGCTTATGCCGTATACTATTTTAACAGAGAAGTTAAGGTAGGTTTGCTATGCAGCAGCTGCGCACCATTGTTGAGGCTGAACGGTATTTGGACCGGTTCTATGCCAATGCCAGGGCTAAGTACACGCTCGATAATATGCGGGTCTTGATGAAACACCTGGATAATCCGCAGGATAAATTCCGGACTATCCACATTGCGGGCACTTCGGGCAAGACCTCAACGGCTTATTATGTATCGGCTTTGCTAACAGCTGGCGGAGCCAAGACCGGACTGACGGTTTCGCCACACGTTGACAGCTTGACCGAGCGTGTACAGATCAATGGTAAGCCTCTCAGCGAAGATGAATTCTGTGTCGCTCTGACCGAATATCTTGGCTTGATTGAATCTGCAGCGGTCAAACCGTCATGGTTTGAGGTTGTCGTCAGCTTTGCCTACTGGTATTTTGCCAAAGAAAAAGTCGACTATGCCGTAGTCGAGGTCGGCTTAGGTGGTCTCTTGGACGGCACAAATGTCATTACGCGGCCGGATAAGGTCTGCGTAATAACAGATATAGGTCTTGATCACACCAATGTCCTCGGACATCATTTATCAGATATCGCCGCTCAGAAAATCGGCATCGTCCAGCCTGGCAACCTGGTCTTGACACACAAGCAGCCACCTGAGGTCATGGAGGTCTTTGAGCGCTGGTGCCGCAAGCAGAAGGCCGATCTGCAAATCAAAGGCTTTGATAAAAAAGTCAATGATTTGCCTGCTTATCAAGCCCGCAATTGGCAGCTGGCTTATGCGGTTTACCAGGCGCTGGAGAAACGTGACGGCTTGTCACACTTAAGTAATGAAATTCTCTCAGAAACCCGGGCAATAACTATTCCTGGACGCATGGATATTCAAAAAAGGGACAGTAAGACGATTATCATGGACGGCGCCCACAACGCCCAGAAAATGTCCGCCTTTCTCGATAGTTTCCGCAAACTATATCCTGACGACAAGCCGGCGATGTTAATTGCACTAAAGGAAGGTAAAGAGTATGAGAAAATCATACCTTTGTTATCTGGTGTTGCCAACAATATCATAGTAACGACTTTTCAACTCAGCCAGGACACACCGCTGCATTCAATGGATCCAAAAATCTTGGCAGATGCTTTCAAAGCCAGCGGTCAAGAGTGCCAGATTATTCCCGATCCGCAGCAGGCCTATAAGACTTTGCTCGCATCACCCGAGCCGGTTTTGGTGGTGACCGGTTCGTTTTACTTGCTCAGTCAAATAAGAAATAATAAGCCTGTATGATCCGTTTGATAGCTGCGTTGGATAAAAAACGTGGGATTGGTAAGAATGGTATAATTCCCTGGAAAATCCCAGAGGACGAACGATATTTTACCGATCAGACCAAGACCCATGGCGGTAATGTCCTGACCGGTAGCGTCACATATCACAAGACCTACAGCGGACCGCTAAAGGGGCGCAACAATTACATATTAACCCATAACACTACGCCGATAGAGGGCGCGACCCTGGTCCATGACCTGGCTAAATTCTTAAATGAATTTAAAGAAGACCTCTGGGTGGCTGGCGGTGGAGGTGTTTTTCAAGCCGTAATGGACATTGGTCGAGCTGATGAACTCTACCTGACCCACATCGACTACGACTTTGACTGTGACCGCTTTTTCCCGGAATACGAAGACAAGTTCAAGCTGGTCGAAAAGTCAGAACCTCATGCACAAAACAGGCTGCGTTTCTACTACGCCAAGTACGTACCCAATGATTAGCTGTGGCGGCCTTGCCACTCTTTGGTGGCTTTGGGTAAGTCCTGACCAACGGAGAACAGGAAAATCACGGTCGTGCCTTTGCCCAAGAAGGCGAAGCGCTTGCTGACTTGTTCGCGCAGATTATCCTCGCCGCCCTTGCTTAATTCTTTCAAGTAATTTTCGAACGAGCCGTGTTCGCCGGCAATCGACTGCATTTCTTTGGCGTTGGCGACGATGGCTCGGATTTTGGGCAGATTACGGATGACGTCAGGATTCATCATCAGCTCTTCGATTTCCATCTCCTGGAACTTGGCCACCTTGGCGATGTTGAAGTTTCCAAAAGCTTTTTTGATACCTGGCCACTTCTTTTCCAATGTCCGCCAATTAAGCCCGGCCATGAATATAACCCGACTCATCCGCTCAAAATATTCGTTATCGTCTTTCGGTTTTTCGATCTTGTAGTGCTGCCAATCAGATGATTTAGGCATGAGCTGAGTATAGCATTAGTGGAGGAGCACGCTAGGCTTCCATTTTTTTGACGATACGTTGAACTGTATTCCAAGTACGTGACGTAGTGTCTTTGCTAAAGCGTCGCTCCAGCTTGGCCATGAAGTCCGGTGTCTTGGCGCTAGTGGTATCGATAATACTGCAAAGGGCATTCACCCCTTTGGTGCCGTAATAATTTTCTTTCAGATCGCTGGGAGGACGTTTAAAGAAAGTTACCAACAGGTAACTTTGGCGGCTATGGTTTGCACCTTTGTAGGGATCACTGTCAATCAGTGCTTGCAACTGCGCCTGGCTACGGATGATGGTCGTGCTATTAAAACCTAATTTGATAGGCCACGCTTTTTCAATTTTTGCTTCCATTGCGGTAGTATCATCGGAGTCAGTTTCAAATAAAACGTTGCCACTAGAGATAAGAGTTTGTACGTTACTAAACCCCAGATCTTCTAACACTGACTTAAGCTTAACGCCATGCATATTGGGATTGGACGGTCCTATACCCCGGAGTAGGGCTACATACTTTGTCATATGTTTAGACTATAACAAAAAGACTCAAGAGAGGTCTCTTAGATAACACTTGTGGCTCTGGAG
>CAZCXO010000004.1:4198-14488 GCA_964502645.1 uncultured Candidatus Saccharibacteria bacterium | reverse complement strand
CTTACGAGGCAGGTGCTCTAACCAGCTGAGCTAATGGCCCAAAACATCCCTGTGGGATGTTTTGTAGACACGAGCGAAGCGTCGATAGTGAAACTATTTGAGCCCCGCTTGTCCACAAACTTTAGCAAACTACCCCTGTTTTGGCAAGCTTATTAGACTTTTGGCTGTGCGGCTGACGTTGTGGTTGTGGCAGTGGCCGGCGCTGACTTGTTGATGAATTCATAGAGTACGGCTGTAACAGCGCTGTACATTATCAGGAAATAGATCGAAAAAGGAATTCCGATAATCGTTATTGCCAAAAGAACCATCAAAAGCGTGGCGCCGACGATACCATAGACTTTACCGACATGGCCCTGGGTAGCATCCCAGCTAGCTTTGTAGGCGTCCACTACTCCCATCTGTTTGTCAACCAGATAGTAGTAGCTCAAAGTCAAGCGTGGGAAAACGAAGAAGAAAGGTATGATTAACAGCAACAAGCTGATTATTACCGTAATGGTGACCAGCAATGTTAGGCCAATCATCTTAAGCCAGAAGGCCAGAGCCTTGCTCAGGGCTTCCCCGATTTCTAGGCGCTGGCCGCGAATACCAGCCAGAAAAGTTAAACTCAGAGCGGCAGTTATCAGACTACCAAAGACTAGTCCTAACAGGCTACCGGAATTCTTGAGTATTAAATTAAAGCCGCCATCGACCGCGATGTATATGATCCAGAGCAATATGATCGTTCCGAGGTTGAGCTGAACAGCTTTCTTGGAGAACTTATAAACCCCGAAAGCGCCAGGCCAGCTAGCCGGCACGCTGGGTATTTCTGCTGCTGCAGCTTTGGCTGGCGTTGCTGGCGGACTTGACCCGGAATTATCGTTAGTAGGTTTAGCCGTATTAGGATCCATACCTGAGCCCTCCTCTTTACGCTTGAGCATATACCCCTAACCAATAATTTGCAATCCTGATTAGCCTGTCAGTCTCTCCCAGCTCTGTTACAATAGGGGTAATGAAATTACTGAACGGCTCGGAACTGGCGGCTTTCATCAAGGAGCGGCAGGCTAAGCAAGTACGTGCCCTCAAACAGGCTCACAGTATCCAACCAAAATTAGCTATCGTTGTCACGGTCGATAATCCGGTTATAAATGTTTATGTCAAGCTCAAGAAACGTTACGGCCAGGACATCGGCGTCGATGTTGATATACACCGTGTCAAGCAATCAGGAGTACACGAATTACTTAACGCGTTAAGTAATGATAAATCAGTCCAGGCGATCATTGTCCAGCTGCCTTTGGAGAATCCTGCTGAAACGGATGAGGTTGTCCGCCTGGTGCCCTCCGAAAAGGACGTCGACGGACTTGGTAACGCTCCGGCCTTTGACCCAGCTACGCCACTGGCCATTTTATGGCTATTGTCCGGTTACAACATTGATCTGGCAGGTAAGGATATAATACTGGTCGGGCGCGGTAAACTGGTGGGGGCACCGCTGGAAAAGATGCTGCAGGCTTCTGGACTAAATCCACGGGTATTAGTCAGAGAAACGCCTGACGTACCGGGCGAGATCCGCAAAGCTGACGTCATCATCTCTGCAACTGGCGTAGCCGGTTTGATTAAGCCTGATATGGTTAAGCAGGGTGCAATCGTGGTCGACGCCGGAGTTGCTAGTGAGGGTGGTAAGACCGTCGGCGACGTCGCGCCGGAAGTTTATGAACGTGATGACCTGACCATTACACCTGCCAAAGGCGGTGTCGGCCCTCTGACCGTCTGCGCCCTGTTCGAAAACGTCATACGTGCCGCCCAACGCATCGCCGAACAGGAGCCTTAGTCGGTATGAAGATCGGCGTCTTTGATTCAGGTGTGGGCGGACTTTCAGTCGCCCAGGCGATTCAAAAAGCCTTTCCTGAGCACGAGATATTGCTTAGGGAAGACAAGGAACACGTACCTTATGGAACCAGGTCACCAGAAGAGTTATTGAAGCTGGTAGTACCGATATTTCAATCTATGGTTGACGATGGTTGTCAGGTGATCGTAGTAGCCTGTAACACAGTTTCCACCAACCTAATAAAAGAGTTGCGGGAGAGATTCACCATTCCTCTAATTGCTATCGAGCCGATGGTCAAACCGGCCGCCGAACTGACCAAGACTGGTGTCATAACAGTCTGCGCCACACCGACTACGCTGGCTAGCTCCCGCTATGCCTGGCTCAAGGAAGCCTACGCTAAGAGCATAACCGTTTTAGAACCAGACTGCGCTGATTGGCCGGCCATGATCGAACATAATCGAATCGACGACCAGAAAATCACAGGGCGGATTAACAAAGCCCTATCCCAAAACAGCGATGTCATCGTGCTTGGCTGCACCCACTACCACTGGATCGAGGATATAATCAAGCAACTAGTCGCCGGCAAAGCCCAAGTAATCCAACCAGAACTGGCCATTATCCGACAACTCAAGCGAGTGCTTGAACAGCTTGCTTGAACTTGATTCCACGCTCTTCATAATTTTTGAACATGTCAAAGCTGGTGGTGGCGGTTGAAAGTAGGACAATGGTTTCCTGCGAAGTTCCTTTTACAGATGCCTCGGCTAAATCTCGGGCTTTGTCGATAATTTCGGGCATAGTCTGGACATCCGTTTCAATGTAATTTTCAAAGCCGGCATCTTTGAGAGCGCCGATGATTTGTGGCCGTGCCTCACCAATGACCAAGACCTTGGCGATATGGTTATTTTGCTTTAGCGCTTGGGCGAGGCTTTCAAAACCCACACCCTTTCCACGACCGCCCAAGATAACGACTTCCGGCTGCTCGAACGCTTCGATTGCTGCGATAGTTGTTTCCGGTGTGGTACCGAAACTGTCGTTGTAGTACTTGACTTTGTTTAACTCCCGCACGAATTCCAGACGGTGCTCCAAGCCGCTGAAGCTGGTCAGGACGGAACGGATAGCGTTGGTGTCTTGGGTGACTTGCCAGGCCGCGGTGACGGCAGCGCAGACATTCTGCCAGTTGTGTTTGCCAAGCAGCTTGAGCTCGCCGGTCTTACAAATAGTTTGACCGCCAATCGTGATCAAGTCGTTTTTTACAGTGGCGCCTGGGTTGGCCATGTAGGGAATCTTTTGGCCTGGGCTGGCGGAGGCAATCCGTTTTGAGGTTGGGTTATCAGCATAATAAATCGCTGTGTCAGCCGGGGTTTGGTGTTTGAAAAGTTGAGCTTTCGCTTCTACATATTCTTCCATGCTGCTGTGCCAGTCCAGGTGTTCAGGGTGGACCATTAGGCAGACGGCGATAGCGGGGGATTGTTTGAGATCGATCAGTTGGAAGTTGGCCAATTCCAGCACTACCCAATCATCAACCTTGATGTTGTTTCTTAATAATTCAAGGGGTGGAGTACCGATGTTACCGCCCAGGTGGACGCGGTGTCCAGTTGCTTCCAGAATCTTGACTATCAGGGTCGAGGTCGTGCCCTTGCCCTTGGTGCCAGTGACACCGATGATGTGGCGAGTCGGACTGATCCGGAATAATTCATTAGTGACGGTCGTAACTTTTTGCGGATCAGTGCCGGCTTTTTCCAATTCATCAGGATGGATACTGGGACTGCGGACGACCAGGTCAAAGCGGGACAAGTCAGCCAGATAATCTGTTCCAAGCTGGGATTGGACATCGACAGGTAACTTTAAGCTCTCGTCACTGTCACAGATCGTGATCTGGTTGTCGCTGGTTTTCCAATACTCATAGGCTGACTGGCCCTGCTTGCCATAGCCGACGATCGCGATATTCATATGACCATTATGACATTTATAGACAGATTAGTGGCCGAGCTGTTTTTTAACCAAGTCAGCCACTTGGCGCGGTGTCATGTCGGCTTTTAGGATGACACCGCTGACACCGAGCTGCTTAATCTCATCCGGCAGCTCTTGCTCACCGACGTTGGTCAGGATAATGACTTTGATTTTTTTGCCCCAGTCGGTTTTGCGCAGCCTGGTTAGCATAACGTCACCTGTCATTTCCGGCATCATCAAATCCAATAGAATAATGTCAGGGCGCATCGATTCGGCCAGCTCCAAGCCGCGTTTGCCGTTGTCGGCCGTCTCGACGGTAAAGCCCTCAGCCTCGAACTTGAACCGGTACATCTGGGCGATGGCCTGATCGTCCTCGATGATGGCGATACGCGTCATTTGGCTGATGGGGCTTTCTCGGCTAAGACTTCCGGCACGATCTGGGCAACCTGTGAGGGGGTGTAATTAGCCTTGACCATGTAGCGACTTACACCTAGGTTCTTGAGCTGGTCACCGATGGTGTTCTCACTGACGTTGGTCAAAATGATTACCTTGATATCCTTGCCCCAATCTGATGAGCGCAGGTGACGTAGCACATCCTCGCCGCTCATCCTGGGCATCATCAGATCCAGCAGCACCAGCCCAGGCTTGAATTCTTTGATAAGCGACAGGCCATCCTCGCCGTTCAGGGCGAAGCGGACTTCGTACCCGTCCTGCTGCAGTTTGAACCGGTACATCTCGGCGATAGCCGGCTCATCCTCGACAATTACGATCTTAGCCACGTCCTAATTGTATTACAAAGCACAAACAGCAACTAGTGCAGCTTATCGCCGCTTAAGTGATGGTAACTTCAATCGATCAGCTGTCCGCAGACTACGCCAACTGGTTGCTTCAAACACTGCGACCACTAGCGCACAAACTGGCAAATCTGTGCATTTAGTGCCGATTACATGCATTCCGATTGGCCCAAAGTTCATCCGCCGGTTCTTGGCCATTGCCGCCAAGCTATGTTCAATGTCGGCTTTGACCTCTGTTTCGCTGTGACCTTCGTGCTCGACCAACAGGCCTCTCTTAGTCTCCGGGTCCTGCATCCAACCGATGCCAGCCCAAACTTCTTGGTTGCGCTGTGAACTACGCATCTGGGACATGACTACGTACAAGCGGTCGCCCCATTTACCCTCAGCCTGCTGGGTCTTGGTCGAGAACTCGACCTCGCTGTCCGGCGGCAACACCGACGATAGATAGATAAGGTTATAATTGGCGATTCCGCCCCTGACCAGCGCCTGATCGAAAGCAGCCAATTCGGTCGGCCCGGTGCCCACGCCTTCGGTAATCCTGATATGCATCCGTTATTCCTGTTTGTTTTTGGCTTACATGCTTACTATAACACAAACTTCTGCCGCTGTGTCCAGACTACCTGACGGCAATCGTATACTTTTTTAAGAAACTGACAGGCAAAGAAGCTTCCTTGGATTTTCGTAAGCCTTCAATTCCCATATCCTGTTCATTATTCATCAGTTCGATATCAATGCCCTTAAGGAACTTGGCAAGATTATGCTGTAAGTGTTCATTTGAACCCTTATGATGTATATCAGATTTGCCAAAGTGCAGCATAGCGGTCTTATTGTGGAAAATTTCAAACAAGGTAAAGGCGACTAAGCGACTATCAACATATGTTCCATAGCCCAAGATGTTAAGCTCATTATGATGCTTTAGGCAGCGGTTAATTGCCGCGAACTCACGTTCAGCGTCCTCCATGGCTTGTTTGCCGATATTTTGCCAGTCGACAAGTAATTGTCGTATTTCTTCGTGGACAGCCGGTGAATCAAGGTTTAGCTGTTGGCAGACGAACCGGTTTTCATATTCCCGCACAAAGCGATTGTACTTAGTCCGCTTCTTGGGGTGAAATTGGTTAATATCAGACATATTCACTGCTGAAAGAATGTAGTCGTGGTTATCCCGGTCTTCTTGGATTTCGTATTGGGCTTTGACTTCGGGCGGCAAAGCCTCGATCACCGCCTCACCAACAAGCCTAAGCTCAGTTGGCAGACCTGCTTCGCGGCAGTAAGCCAGTATCACTTCTATGGTTTCAGACAAGTTGTTGATGCCTAATAGGGACATAAACTGGGCACCGTCATGATAGTCACTGAATCTAACCACCAGATTATCGTTCAACCTAGCGATGCCGATCGCGCTGTCAGTGTCCCACGTGAACAGGCTGACGAAGTTGTAATCCGAATATGGCGGAAATTGTGAGGCGATTGCTTGCAGGATTTCTTTATGGCTGAGCTGCAGCTTTATGAAATCTGGAAAGTCGGGCAGGCTGTTCACTACCTATTTCTAGCACAATGCGACGGCTGAGACAATTTGACAATATCTGTCGCAAGCAATAATATTCAGGTAATGCTTAATCAGAAAAACAACAAAAAAGTTTACTTCCTGATTATCGGCTTGTATCTATTCTTTACTGCCTGGTGGCTGGTTAATGCCGCCTTTCACCAATTCAGGCATGATAGCTATGTGCTACTGAGTGAAGTTTATGGCGTCATCGCCTTGGTAGGCGGTCTTAACGGTTTATTCATATCCAAGAATCTAGGTGGTCGCAAGAGCTACTTTGGTAAGGCTATGATCTTACTTTCACTCGGCCTGCTTTTACAGGAATACGGTCAAATAGCTTATAGCTATTTAAATTCCATCAGACATGTAGCCGTCCCGTATCCTTCATGGCCAGACATCGGCTTCTTTGGCTCCATCCCCGTTTACATCATTGGAGCATTGTACTTGGCCAAAGGTCTTGGGGTCAGGGCTATTATCAAGAAATCTCCGATCAAGCTGATAGCCAGTCTCTTGGTGGCCGTCATCATAGTCGGTACTTCGTACTGGCTCTTCCTCAAGGGTTACCAGTTTAGCGGCACACCTAAAACCACTGTGTTCTTTGACTTTGGCTATCCACTGGGTCAAGCCATGTATGTCGTAATGGCGCTAGTCACACTTTTATCAATGCGAGGTCTGCTGGGCGGCACAATGCGAAAACCTGTCTTACTGCTGCTGCTGGCATTCCTGATCCAGTACAGTGCTGACTCCAACTATCTATACCAGAACATCCATAGTACTTGGGGACCAGCTGGCTATGGCGATTACATCTATATGTTAGCCTACGTTGTGATGTCGATCAGCCTTATCAAACTCTGTACGCCGATTGTCGGTCTGCGTAAAGTATCTTCAGCGTCTGAGAAAGCCGAGGCCGACTGATGGACGTATTTGAGCAAATAGTGGTCAAGATCATCAAGAGCCAAGAAAATATTATCGGCCCGGTAGCAATCGAGCAGGCCAAACGAGTACCTCATCTTAAAGTTGACTGGGACAAAAAGAGCATTGACATTCAAGGAGATGAAACCAAGGCCGTCAATGCGTTGGTCGATGTCTATAAGGAATTATTCGGCCAGATTTCAGTGGAGGTTTCAAAAGAAGCCGCCGCCTCACTTATCAGCAAGATTCCAGCAGGACACCTACCTGAGGCTCTCAAGTAAGATTTAGGTAGGTTGGTATGCCTGAAGAACCTGCTCTGAAATCTCGGGCCGCTCACTCTGCTTCAGCGCGTCTGCCATTCCAAAAAAAGAAGCAACTCGAACGTGATATTGAACATATCACCGTTGAGATGTACAAGCGCAACAAGGAGTTGGCTGAGACCAACAAGACCTTGTCGCTGCTGAGGACGATCGACGCGCTGGTCCTGGAGTCGCATGCCACCCTACAGATGGTGACAGAGCATATAACGGAGGCTATCACCCAGGCGGCGGATTTCGCCTTCGTCGGCTTGCTGACACGGCCCTCAAGGGATGAGGATGAACTGGAGCTAAGCAGTTGGAGCGGCAGCCAGTGGCTGGGCAAAAAGGGCTCACTGGGCCTGAGCCGGCCCTTACGCCTCAAGCTGGACCACTATTGGTTCGGCCAGGTCGAAAGCACCAGATTGGTCTCCCTGGACGGGCTGACAGATAGTGACTTGGCCGATTTCCTGGGCTGCCCGGAGAGCGATATCAAGCGTATCAGGCATCACATACCCCTTAAGTCCCTCTATATGGTCAAACTGTTGGCTAGACGACGTCTGGTCGGCCTGCTGGTGGTTGGTTTCCTCGGTGAAGCCGCCGATGTCAACCAGGCGGATATTACCCTGATGGACCGCCTTAGCGAAAGTGTCGGTGTGGCTCTTGATAACAAACTGCTGTTCGAGGAGAACCAGCACGTCCTGCGCCAGCTCAAGGTGTCCAATGCCAAGCTGCGGGCCCTGGACGAAGCCAAGGACGACTTTATCAGCATGGCCAGCCATCAGCTGCGTACGCCCCTAACCAGTGTCAAGGGCTATCTGAGCATGATCAAGGAGGGTGACGCTGGCAAGGTGACGCCGTCCCAGAGCGAGATGCTTAACCAGGCCTTCTTCAGTGCCCAGCGCATGGTCTATCTGATAGCCGACCTCCTGAACGTCTCCCGTCTGCGCACTGGCAAATTCGTCATTGATGCCACCAAGGTCAACCTGGCCACGATGATTTCTGAGGAATTAGAGCAGGTCCATGAAATCGCCAAGATACGCTCCCAAAAGCTCATCTATAAGCTGCCTAAGCACTTCCCTGATCTGATGCTTGATGACGTCAAGACCCGCCAGGTCATTATGAACTTCGTTGATAACGCCCTTCATTACACGCCTAGCGGTGGCACGGTGACGGTCAGCCTGGCAGAAACACCTGCCACAGTGGAAATGCGGGTCCAGGATAACGGCATCGGCGTGCCCAAATCAGAGCAGCACCATCTGTTCACCAAGTTCTACCGGGCCCCCAATGCCCGCCAGGCTCGCCCGGACGGCACCGGCCTCGGCCTGTTCATGGCCAAGAAAGTCATCATCGCCCAGGGCGGCTCAGTCATCTTTGAGAGCAAGGATAAGAAGGGCAGCACTTTCGGCTTCATCTTCAGCAAGGCCAAACACGCAATCACTGCTGATGCTAAACCTGCAGAACCGGCTGAACCAGCAGAACCTGTCAACCCAAGCAAGTAATAAAAATTACAGACTAATATTCACAAACTGTCGACTATAATGGTAAGATAACCTTAAAGCAGTGGTGGAGTTTAGGAGGAGGGTTGACAGGTTCATCTTTTATACGACGCCAGCTATCAAGGTTATGGCAGTGGAGCGCACTTGCGACCATAGCTGTTTTAATCTGTGCACATCTGCCTGTTGCCCAAGCCCAGGACATCAGTATCAACACCGCCCAGGATTGCGACAGTAACGCTGTCATCTGGTGCGGGGCCGGCTCTGTTACACAAGTGGTTGGCAAGTACAGGGGCGGTGACGGCCATAACTCGGCTGCCAGCATCCATGCCATCTATAACTTCTTCGGCATTTCTTCGTCAGATGTCACAGCTATGAACACCAGTGCTGTCAAGGTGGAAGCCGGCAGTGTCAGCAAGGCCGGCAACGTCTTTGGCAGCAGTGGCAACATAGTCGCTACCAATGCCATAACCGCCGGCCGTGACAACATCTCTGGCAGCACCAGGGTGTCCAGCGGCGGCACCGCCTTCTTTACCCGTCCTCCCAGCGTCTCCTTTCGCAGCAACCGCTTAGCGGCCTTCGTGGTCATGATGAACGGCCGTTTTGCTTTCGCTATCCTGGCTAGCTGCGGTAATCCAGTCAAAGCCACACCTAAGGTAGCTGCGCCCGCCCCTGTTCCGCCACCTAAGCCAGCTCCTACTCCGCCGCCACCGCCACCAGCACCTGCCCAGCCGGCCACCACATCGGTCAGCATCTGTAGCGGCAACGCTTCGAATTCAGGCATCATTAACGGCTCAGTCCAGGGTAATTGCAATGTCGTCAACAACACGGTTACGACGGGTTCTACACCCACCTGTGACACTCTAGGGCTGTCACAATCGGCCAACCGTACGGTTACCATTAATAACCTGATGACGACGGCGAACGGGGCGACGTTCACGGATGTCGATATTAACTGGGGTGACGGCACGGCTCAAACAGGGGTGATAAACCCGATCGGCCAGACTCACCAGTTTAATACTGATGGTACTTTTACTATCAGCGTCCAGCCTCACTTCTTACTGAACGGTCAATCTGTTACGGCCACCGGTCCGGCTTGCCAGCAACAGGTCAGCTTCAACACGCCGACACCTACGGTACCACCACCGACACCAGCACCAACTGTTACCACCTCTAGCACACCGGCCACACCGGCTCCCCAGACCACCCTTGTCAACACCGGTGCAGGCGACGTTATCGGCCTATTCGGCGCTGCCACCACAGCCGGTGCCCTCAGCTATCGCTTGCTCCTGGTCCGACGCCTGAACCGCAGCTAGTAACAGAGGTGATTACGCGCTGGTATTAGAAGGCTAGCCGGGGTCTGTATCTGTTATTTACAGCCATTAACCCAGACTGAAAAACAAGCTTATGCTTAGAAAAGCATATATTTGCTATTAGGGGTAGAATAGGCACTAGCATATTGACAAATTCAACCATGAGTGGTACAATACATAAACTCGCG
>CAZCXO010000004.1:0-4098 GCA_964502645.1 uncultured Candidatus Saccharibacteria bacterium | reverse complement strand
AGGCACTAGCATATTGACAAATTCAACCATGAGTGGTACAATACATAAACTCGCGTCTTATGGTGGCAAGGGTGGAAACCTCTCGGTGGCTACACGTTAGCAGTCGGGACCTAAGGCGGCGGGAGTAAATTAACAATTTGGTCAGTCAATAAAGAACTAGATAGTCATGGGTCTTTAAGCTCGGTCGAGCGCCCCTCAAGGGTCTCCCGGTGGACAGATCCAGACAACCGATTACTTTTGTTACTTTACTTCTACTTTTTTAGCTGCTGTCTATAACTGCGGGGTAAAGCATTGAGGTGATGATACATCATCCTTTCCATGCTTTATCTCAGAAGTTAGGAGATTAGCTCCCCCAAATCGGGTGGACGCAGTAAATTAATAACAAACACCACCTGGTGGACGGGGAAGAAAATTTCTCGGCTACCACGTCAAAAGGAGAGAAAAAGTGCGCTTTAAAAAGCTCACCATATTGGTCGCCGCTTTCGTGGTGGCCATACTCTGCAGTACCGGCGTTGCTTCGGCAACGAACGGTCACCAGGACCACAAGGGTGCCTGCTCCCGGTCGACAACGTCGATTCACAAGGTCGTAAACGATCTGCAGTTCAACGGCGTGCTCGGCAAATTCGCGAAAGCGATGGGCATCAAAGGCATCAACGGTTCGTACAAGTTCCAGATGGAACGCCGGCTGGTGAATGCGCGTGTCAAGAGATCTGTCACGACCGTAAATCACGGCTGCGATGGATCTGGTCACGTCTTTCCTGCTGGTCACCGAAGACTGGTCAAAGACGAAGAAGTCTTTGCCATAAGACCGGCTAATATCAGCCAGTCAGAAATCTGCTCGCGCCCAAGCCCGAGCTGCAAGGAAGTTACGTTCAAGACCACTGCTGTGCTTCCGGACTCGTGCGGAAACCTCAACATCTTGGTCACGATAGAACTCGTGATCTTCGTTAAGAAGCACCGTAAGCCGCACAAGCCCAAACTGCAGCCGACGCCTGAAGTTGTGGAAACACCTGCAAAGGTGATCTGCAGCAACATCGTGGGCAGCGGAAACAACAACCAGCAAGGAGGCAACTGCGACACGAACATTTGCGTTGGCACGAACGTCTGTAATGAAACGTTCACGCCTCCACCTCCGTGTGGATGCGAACCGCCGACGCTACCTCCGCCGCCGAAAGAACCGGAACAGCCGAAAGTCACGCTGGAACGGATCCAAGAGTTCGAAACCAACGAAACTGGTGAAATATGCGCCAAAGTCGATCCGCCAGCCGGAGATTCTGTAAGCGTGCAGTTCGAAGCCGAATACGGCAGTTTCATCGATGGTGGCAAAGGCGTCCAGAAAACTGGAACCGATAGGTTCTGCAATCTGACGTACAAAGCTCCAAGTCAACTGCCGCCTCGTGCGTGCAAAGAACCTGGACTGCCGTCCGATGCTGTGTGGTGCGACCTCGTCGAAGTGACGGTGAGAAGCAGCAATGGCAGCAAACCAATCGTTCGGACAAGGGAAGCTCCCATCAAGGAAGAAACACCGTTCTAATCCCAGGAGGTTGAACAATAAGTGACAAGTAGTCGGAAAGGTGCGTAAGCGCAAGGTGATTGAGTGAAAACTCCCCTTCGTGCTTACGCACCACCGACTGCTCGAGTAGAGTTGATTTGTTTGTGCCACCGCACACCATATCCTCCTCGAGCAGTCTTTCCCCTTTTTCAATTTGAAGCCCGATGACTATCTAGTTCGAAAATATTAACGCGTTAATTTAAATCGATTTTCTAGAAAGGAGATCATAATGAAACGCCAATTTAAACTAGTTGCTACAGGCCTTACCAGTTTGGCAGTAGCAGCCTTCACCCTGTCGCCGTTTGCTACGGCTGACAGCCCCGGTCAGATCGGTGGCGGTGACATTTACCGCATCAAGAACCTGACCCAGAATGTGGACTACACTGATCCAGCCTCGGCTAACGCCTGTGATACGCTGGAATACAAAGTGCGTCTGCACAACTCACGCTTCGACTCTGTTACCAACATTGTTGCCAGCGCTGACTTACCAAGTAACAGCAGCACTACCAATGTTTCCAAGATGACCGTAACTTACAGTGGTGGTGTCGCTAACAATGTCTCTGACACTGCAACCCTGAACTTAAGTTCTGCCCAGAGCGTAAGCTATGTGGGTGGTACTACCCAGTTGTTAGACAAAGACAACAACGTCGTCAAGGCGCTGCCTGATGGAGTAACCCAGAATGGTGTTAGCATCGGCGATTTGAACGGTTCAACCGTTGAGTTCGTCCAGTTCCAGGCTAAGGTCAATTGTCCTACGCCTCCGGTAACTCCTCCGGTAACCCCTCCGAGCACGCCGCCTGCAACTCCGGGTCAACCGACTCCGACCGCTTTAGTCAACACCGGTCCTGGTAGCGTGGCTGCCATTTTCGCAGCTGCTACAGCTGCTGGTACCATCGTGTACCGCCGGTTGCTGACCCGTCGCCTGAGCCGCGGTTAAGCGGCCTTGTGGAAAAGCTCTAGCGTAAACTGCCGTTTTGTGTTAGACTTAACGGCAGTTACAAGAGCATTGACTGACCGCTCAAGAAACTAAACAAAAACCACCAAAAAGACGCAGAATCCCCCAGACATTGAGAGGCTGGGGGATTCTTTTTTTGCCCCTGTTATGCTACTATCTAACAGATATTTTGCAGGCATTTTGCCGGTCGATCCGGCCTCATCGTCTAACGGCTAGGACACCAGGTTTTCATCCTGGCAATCGGGGTTCGATTCCCCGTGAGGTCACCATTTTCAGATTATAACCAAGTCAAGTTCAGCGGCAGTCCTTAAGATGTCCCTTTGCATGTGCAGCTCTTCTGCTGTGGCACGCACTAAGTTATCATTTCCTCCATTTGGGAAAAAGTGCCTATCTTCAAATTCTAATAGTTGACCTTCGAAGCGTCTTGCGGCACGTTCATGACCTTGTCTGACGCGCTCTCCGCCCACGCCATGAATAAGAGCAGCTTCCCTGAGTACCGCTTTGGTAAAAGCCGGTTCATCATATAGAGGAGGTGAGGCGACGACGGGTATACCTTCTTCCCGAACAAAAGCACTGGACCCGATGCCTTCGATTTTATCGGGACCTGCTCCAATGCCGACTACCATAGTTACTCCTTGCAGGTAATGACCTGTGTATTTATTTTAGTATTTATGTTTAGCATGTTAAATTTCATTATCTGCTTAGTTTTTAAAAAATCAAGCCTTAATTTTACGGATATAGCTGAAAAATTGTAAAATATTATGATGAAGAATATAAAGAAATCATGGCCTTGGCTTGGTGCTGTCGCCATCCTGGTGATTGTCTTTGGCACCATATATGGGGTAGTTCAGCAGAGCCAACGGCGAGGGGCCAATTATCCACAGATACAGATTGCTGAGGATACGGCTGTGGAACTTGATGGAGGTACGATGCCATCATCTCTGGTGCAGGGCAGGGTGGATATGGCCAGAAGTTTGGCACCGTTCGTGATCGTTTATGACAAATCAGGAAAGGCTGTAACAGGTTCTGGTTATCTGGATGGCAAGGTGGCGCAGGTTCCGATCGGTGTCTTACAGCATGCCAGGGGCAAGAACTATAACTTTGTTACCTGGCAACCAAAGTCAGGGGTCAGGATAGCGGCCGTCAGTGCGTCTGCCCAAAAGTACTATGTATTGAGTGGACGATCACTAACAGAAGTAGAAAAGAACGAGTCCGTAACCTTTAGGCTGGCATTCCTGGGCGGCCTATTGTCGTTAGTAGTGTTGGCTGTAATATACCGCCTGACCTGAGCTATACTGAAACGAAGAAAGGGTGGCATGGCGCAAACACCGAAAGTACCGATTGAGAGTTTCAAGCGGACCAAGATCATCGCCACAGTCGGGCCGTCGACCAATAGCTATGATGCTGTCTTGGGGTTGATTGAGGCCGGCGCCAACGGTATCCGGCTGAACTTCAGCCATGGCATGCCTGAGGAACGCACACAACAGATCAAATGGATCCGCAAGGCTGCCAAGGCAGCCGGTAAACCCGTCGCTATCATTCAAGATCTACAGGGTCCTAAAATCCGCCTGGGCGACTTTGAAGGTATTTT
>CAZCXO010000003.1:0-17405 GCA_964502645.1 uncultured Candidatus Saccharibacteria bacterium | reverse complement strand
CTCAGTGTTAACGATTATTATCACTCTGGGTTGCGCCCTGATTTTAATGACAGCCGGTGAGTACTTAGGTGTGTTAGTCAAGCGGAAGGTACTGCTCAAACGAGTCAATCATATTGATAACGGCCTGGGAGCTGTCCTAGGTGTTATCTCTCTGTTAGTCAGCGCCTGGCTGGTTGCGGCTATCCTAAGTGGAGTGCCGTCAAAGTCGGTCCAGACAAGCCTGCACGATTCTCGGATTATTAGAGCTATGAATCAGCACCTGCCAGCGGCGCCGCGTTTGATCGCCAGCCTTGGCCACCTGATAGACCCGAACGGCTTCCCACAGGTGTTCATCGGCAATGAGCCGGCGCCGCCGGGCACCAGCAGCTCACCACCCAGCAAAGAATTGCGGGCTGCTATAGCCCGCGACCAAGCCTCAGTCGTCAAGGTCGAAGGGCAGGGTTGCGGTGGCATTGTCACCGGCTCAGGTTTCGTTGTGGCTTCCAACGAAATCGCTACCAATGCCCATGTGGTTGCCGGCATCCGGCAACCGTTCGTCCAGGATAATAATGGTCTTCATAAGGCTACAGTCATCTGGTTTGACCCAGAACTGGATTTCGCGGTTCTGCGCGTCGATCATCTGGCCGGGCACAGCCTGACAGTTGCCAGCGGCCATGTCGCCAAGGGCACGAACACAGCCGCGCTAGGCTACCCGGGCGGCGGCGGCTTTACGGCTGATGGGGCAGCCATTCTGGAGGAATTCAACGCTGTCGGCCGCGACATTTATGGACAGGGTACTACCACGCGCAGCATTTATGAGATCCAGGCTGACATCATTCCCGGCAACTCCGGCGGCCCGTTGATCACGGCCGACGGCGCGGTCGTTGGCGTAGTGTTCGCCCAATCAACCACTTACCAACATGTCGGCTACGCGCTCACGACTGACAAAGTCATCGGTGAAATCAACCAGGCCAGTGGTGGCCGTGCCGTCGGCACTGGCCAGTGCGCCGAGTAACCCTTTTGCTATAATGAAGCCAATGGCCGGCCGTTCCATAACACTTCAGAAATCATTGCCTTACATATTGCTCATCGGCGGCATCATCGGTTATATCTGCGCCTTCATCATCATGTTCGACAAGGTCAAAATTCTAATTAACCCCAGTTATGTACCGTCGTGCAGCCTTAACCCGATAATCAGTTGCGGCAGCGTCATGCAGAGTGACCAGGCCAACGCCTTCGGTTTTCCCAACCCGTTTATCGGCCTGGGGGCCTTCCCGGTCGTTGCCGTCATCGGCGGCGCCATGCTGGCCGGTGCCAAGTTCAAGCGCTGGTTCTGGCTGGGTTTCAACGCCGGCTTGCTGTTCGCCGTTAGTTTCTGCCACTGGCTGTTCTACGAAAGCGTTTACCGCATCCACGCCCTGTGTCCCTGGTGCATGGTCGTCTGGGTCGTCAGCATCACGGCATTCTGGTACGTCACGCTTTATAACATCGACCAGGGTTTCATAAAGTTACCGAAAGGTCGCAGTCGCCAGGTCTACGCCTGGATCCGTCGGCATCACCTTGATATCTTAGTGGCCTGGCTTTTAATAATTGCTATGTTGATACTGAAGCATTTCTGGTACTACTACGGCAAGAATCTCTGATTTATTCGCTGCGCAGAGCCTCGATCGGGCTCTTGCGGGCAGCTTTGATGGCTGGCACGGTGCCGAAAATAATGCCGACCAGGAATGACACGCCGCTGGCAATGGCCACGATCTGCCAGCTTATGCTGGGCTGCAGGTTAGTGAGGGTCCTAAGTATCAGGTCAGCTAAGAAGGCCAGACCGATACCGATGATACCCCCTGAAAGGCTGAGCACGCTGGCCTCAATCAGGAATTGGTTACGGATCTGGCGGTTGGTCGCACCGATGGCTTTGCGGATACCGATCTCATGCATTCGTTCGGCGACCGATACCAGCATGACGTTCATGATGCCGATGCCGCCGACCAGTAATGAGATGGCGGCTACGCCGGCGATCAACCTGGTCAGCAGTTCCAGAATACTGTTACTGGCCGCCACGTCCTGGTTGGCCGGCTGTACGCTAAGACCGCTTTGTCCCCCATGGGCACCATCCAACCGGGTTTGGAGCCGGCGGGATAAGGCTTTGGGCGAGATAGAATTATCCGGCCGGACCAGAATCTCGTAGGTCGGTGCTGTCTGTTTGGTCAGGTTTTCTGCCGTGTCATTGGGGATGAAGATGGCGTTGTTGAGGTTGGCCTGCTGGTTAAGCGGCGTGGTCGTGAACTGGTTGAAAATACCGGTTACGATAAAGTTCTGGCCATGGAAACTGAAGCTGCGGCCCAGGGGCACGTCCTCGTTGAACAGGGCATTGCTGGCATGCGGACCCAAGACTGCAGAATTGCTTGAAGTATCCTGGTCAAAGAAGGCTCCGTAAGCCAGGGATTGATTGAGCAGACCTGGCAGGTCACTGCTGGTACCGATGACGAAACCGTCCTTGTAGGCACCATGGTCACCACTGACCGACCCACTGGTAATGGTCAAAGGAGCACTGCCGCCAACACCTTGAGTATGGTTAACGGTTACGATATCCTTGGCCGTAAGATTGCTGCTGACCGTCAGGCCGGTCACGGCATTGGTGGCGTTGTTGCCGCCTGTGCCAAGCTGGGCCGGTCGAATTACCACCAGGTTCTGGCCGAGGTGGTGGACCTGTCCGCCAATCTGTTTCTTGATACCCTCGCCGATGCCGACAATGGTGATAACTGACGCCACGCCGACGATGATACCGAATATCGTCCAGAAATTACGCATTTTGGCACCGCGCACGGCATCCATACCGATCTTAAACGAAACTGAGGTCGGGTTGTTCATGCGGTGTTTTTTCTGCGGCTGGCAGCCCGCTTGGTGGCCCGCTTAACTGCCCGGCGCTTGGTTTTAGCCTTGGCTGGCGTCTTGCGCTTCTTCCTGGCCGCCGTCTTGCCGGGAAAGGCCTTCATCAACACCGATACACCAGCCAGATCGTCTTCTTCGGTAGTGGCAGGAATCGTATACAGGACTTTGCGGGCCCGGGGCGCTACCCGGCCGATGGCCGTCTTCTCATCATGGATGATGCTGCCGTCGTGCATATAGACCACGCGGGTAGCAAACCGTGTCAGTTCGGGATTATGGGTCACGAATAATACCGTGCTACCCATCTTGTGGATGTCTGCCAAAAGCTCCATGACGAGGCGCGAGCTGGCGCTATCCAGATTGCCCGTCGGCTCATCAGCGATGATCAGTTTAGGGTTGTTGACCAGAGCCCGGGCAATGGCGGCACACTGGGCCTGGCCACCGCTGAGCTGGCCGGGCAAAAAGTACTCACGACTCTGGACACCGACGCGTTCCAGCATCTGGCTGGCCAGCTTAGTCCGGCGCTTGAGAGAAATGCCTTTATACGCCAGCGGCAAGGCTACATTGTCCAGGACAGTCAAGCGGGGCAAGAAGTTAAACGATTGCAGGATGAAGCCGATGGTGTCGCGCCGGAATTTGGCAGCCTGGTTGGGCCGCAGCTGGGCGACCGGCTTACCGTCAAGCCGGTACTGGCCATGACTGGGCCGGTCGAGCAGGCCGATGACATTCATCAGCGTGCTCTTACCGCAGCCGCTAGGCCCCATCACGGCGACGAACTCGTTTTTATCAATAGACAAATCGACTTCGTCGAGCGCCAGGGTAGTGGCATCGCCGAAGCCGTACAGTTTACTGACGTCTTCTAATTCAATCAGGGGCATCTCTGCTCTTAAGTTTAATCTTAATTTAACACCTTAACAACCCACAATTTGTGGTAATATTAACCCGTTTATGGTTTTGTAGATATCTGGACTCCGGTATGTATAATTAAGGAGTTCGGAGGGGTCGCCTAGTGGCCTATGGCGCCGCCTTGGAAAGGCGGTTTAGCGGCAACGCTATCGAGGGTTCGAATCCCTCTCCCTCCGCCAAACTCTGTTTTGGCTTGAATTATTTAATAATTCTTATGTATACTTGAATCAAGCTATGTTTAAGAGCTTTGAGCTAGTTCGTGTCAAACAAACAGGCCGACAAAAACTGCTGGCAGTTACTGAGGCAGGGAAGGGCCTGGCCTAATGTCCCGTCTGCCGATTCCGGGTGGTGATGACAACACCTGGGGTGACATTCTTAACGACTATTTATCACAGTCCATAAACAGCGATGGCAGCCTGAAGACATCGGCCACCGCCGGCGCCGGCGCCGAAATGACCGCCAACAAAGGCCAGGCTAGTGGCTACGCTGGACTGGATTCCGGCACAAAGGTTCCAACCGCCCAACTAGGTGGCAGCGGCGCTGACAACACCAAGTTTTTGCGCGGTGACCAAACCTGGACAGCACCGCCAGCTACGGCCGATGCCACTACTTCCAGTAAAGGTATCGTTCAGCTAGCCGGCGACTTGGCTGGCACCGCCGCTGCCCCAACAGTTCCTGGCCTATCCGGCAAAGTAGCAACATCTAGGTTGATTAATTCAGGGACAGGCTTATCAGGCGGTGGCGACTTAACAGCTGACCGTACTCTAGCAGTAAGTTATGGCACAACCGCTGGAACAGCAGCCCAAGGTAATGATTCACGCATCACTGGCGCTCAACAGGCCAGCCAAAAGGACCAAGCCAACGGCTACGCCGGCCTCGACGGCAGCGCCTTGCTAAAGGTCGCAGAACTGCCACCTTCGGTTGTGACCAAGAGCATGTTAGCTTTTGTACCTGGTCCAGCAGCCAGTGGCGATAACACCGGTGCGACCGACACCGCTGCTATCCAAGCCGCGATCAATACTGCCAGCTCAACCGGAGTTGCCGGAGTCTGGTTACTTGGTGGCCAGTACTTCATTAGCACTGCTCTGAGCATTCCGGATTGGATAATCCTACGCGGAGAAGGACGCCTTACACGGCTTACGGCTACAGGGAATAATTATGTGGTCAATGTTGCTGGAGGCTTTATCCAAGTTTGCGACCTTACAATTGATGCGGCTTCTACACAGTCATCCGGCGGCGGCATCAACTTCACTAATGCACTTGGTAACACCAGTTGCTATCGACTTTGGTTTGGGAATAACTTGTTTATATCAATGAACGCTGCCCCAACCGTAGGTGGGTGTCGATTCCATTTTAACGAAATACGCTGGGAAGGCTGGGCTACTCCAAATGGTATCCAGAACTGTAATACTGGCATTTTGATCGGTGACAGCACCACCTCTGCTATTGAAATATACTGCGACCAACTGACAGGTACCGGAGCGACAAATGCGGATATGGCTAACGCCTGGATTGATATTAGATATCCGGCTGATTCGGTCCAAATCAGCAATTCTTTATTTGTCATCGGTACAACCGGCGTTAAGGTTGGTGTCGCCGGTGGTGGAAGCGGCACGACCGTAACAGGTACAAAACTGGATAATGTTACCGTCGATTCGATGAACAGCGTTGGATTATGGATTGATAACGTCCGTGATGTTTCTCTCACGGCCTGCGCCGTTCAGGCTTGTGGTACAGGTATATTTGTTACAGCCAACGCAGCCGGTGTTCGCATTACGGGTGGCATAGTCCAGTCCTGTGACATTACCGGTATTCTTATCCTGGCCGGCTCTTCGATGGTTATGGTTGATAATGAATTGGTTCTGGCCAATAATCAAAGTAACACAGCCTTCACATTCGGCATTTCGATTGCAGCCAATACCAAAAACTTTAGTATTACTAACTGTACCGTCACCAATAGCATGAGCGGCTGGGGTAATGGTCATCAGAAGATAGGCATTTTTATTCCGCCAGGAACTTCAACGAACTACCGGGTCGTAAACAACTATTGCCCCACTGATAGTGACCAAACCATCGGTTTCATTGATCAAGCCAACGCTACAGCTAATCCGACGGATGGCAATGGCTTTATTGTTATAAACTCACCCAACCTCAGTCGACCACTAGTTTAACTATCAGTGATACAATTATGCTTATGCTTGTGGCGTCGTTTTTGTCGTGGTGGTATGGAGCTGGTTGGGCACGCGTCACACGCAGCTTGAATTCAAGGCTTCAAGCCGTACTCGATAACTTTTCTGTTAAACAACTGTCAAGGACGCTGTTTGCGCCCTGGCGGCGGATTGTCACTTATCCCGGCCGGAGCCTAGAGGAGCGTTTCCGGGCGCTCGGCGACAACTTGTTCAGCCGGGCTATCGGCTTCGTGGTACGGCTGATCGTTCTGATAGCCGCCTTATTCACTTTATTAATCATAGCCTTATTAACTTTAGTTGAAATCGTCGTTTGGCCGTTGTTGCCGCTGGCGGTTCCAGGCTGCCTGATAGTAGGGTTGGTGTTATGAACGAACTGATCCAACTGAATTCAACGCGGGCGCAACAGGCTCGGGCAGGTAGGCACATTGGCAGCACAGCGTATGTGTCGTTAGTGGGTCTTGGGTGTGCGTTAGGTGTGCTCGGGGTCGCATTGGGTATTATGAGTAGCTGGCGTTGGGCGCTGCTACTAGCGTCACCTGCCATATTATGTGCCTTACCTGCTATTTGGTGGAAGCAGCAACTGTCAGTTTTGCCACCGAGTGGCAATGATATCACCGGCCGCTTGGCCGGAGATGCCTTGGCTTTGCTAAAACCGGGCATGAGTCAGGACCCTAAGAGCGTCTGGTCGGCTTTGTCACATCATTGGCAGGCGATTTTCTTTATGAACCATCTGTTGCTGCCTGAAGAGGTCATCGCCGGCTCACTCGGTTCGGATTCAGCTGAGTTGAATCAGGCCTTGCAGATGGCATCCCAAATTGCTGACAGGAATCACACTCAGACGATTGAGGCCGGTTTCGTGGTGGCAGGACTGTTAGCCGGTTCGCCGGCACTTCAAAAGCAATTAGTGGAACGCAAGCTGAAGCCAGAGGACATTAATTCTGTGGCTGATTGGTTGGGCCGGCATTTAGAAGAGAGCCATTTGCCGAAACGGGGCTCAGGCGGGATTGGCCGGGACTGGGCTTTTGGTTTCACGCCCCTGTTGGACAAATTGGGGCACAACGTCAGCCTGAGCATCACAGAACACGGCGCCCACTTCGGCTGGCTGATGGAATCGGCCGGCGTCAAGGCCATCGAAGCCGCTTTTGAGAATAACGCCCAGGCTATCGCTCTGATCGGGCCGGAGGGCATTGGCAAGACCAGTACGGTGTATGCACTGGCGCAGAAGCTGTTCAGCGGTCAAGCAGCATCGGTATTGGCTTATCACCAGGTCATCGCCCTCAATGCCACTGATATCACTTCCAACGCCCGCGGCCCGCGTGACCTGGAGCAGTTGATGATAAGCCTGTCCAACGAGGCCGTTAAGGCCGGCCATATCGTCTTGTTCTTCGATGACGCGCAGCTGTTCTTCAGCGACAGTGCCGGCGCAGTCGACGCCAGCCAGATCCTGATGTCGATCATCGAGGCCAACGGTGCGCCGATGATCCTGGCCATGACACCGGAGGATTACCAGCGGCTAAGGGCCCGCAACCAGAGCCTGGCCGGGCGCTTGACACCAGTGGTACTACAGGAGTTACCGGAAGCTGACGTAATCCGTGTCCTGGAAGACAGCGCCACCGGTGCGGAGGGGCGAAACCATGTTCTGGTCGCGTATGAAGCCCTGCGAGAGGCTTATAAATTAAGCGGCCGTTATAATCCTGATGAAGCCTACCCGGGCAAGGCCATCAAGTTACTGCAGGAATCGCTGCCGCATAGCCAGAACGGCCTGGTCACAGCCACCAGTGTCCAGTCAGCCATTGAACAGACCCATGGTGTCAAGGTCAGCGCCGCCGCCCCGGCCGAAGCTGACACCTTGTTGCACCTAGAGGATCAGATCCACCGCCGAATGGTCAACCAGACCCATGCCGTCACCATCGTGGCAGGCGCTCTCCGCCGGGCCAGGGCAGGTGTCTCCAACCCGCGCCGCCCGATCGGCAGCTTTTTGTTTCTGGGCCCGACCGGTGTTGGCAAGACCGAGCTGGCCAAATCCATCGCCGCAACCTATTTCAAAACCGAGACTAATATGATCCGGCTGGACATGAGCGAATACCAGCAGCCGACCGATGTCGAACGGTTACTTTCAAACGGAGCCGATGAAGCCGGCAGCCTGATCATGGCCGTCCGTGAGCAGCCTTTCAGTGTAGTGCTGTTAGATGAGATAGAAAAGGCCCATCCCAACATTCTTAATCTACTTCTGCAGCTTCTGGACGAAGGCCAATTAACGGATACTGCCGGCAAGGCGGTGTCGTTCAAGGACTGTATAATTATCGCCACTAGCAATGCCGGCGCCAACACCATCCGCGATCGGATCGGCAAGGGTGAGAGCCTGGAAAGCTTCCAGCCCCAGTTCATCGACGAGCTTATCAACAGCGGCCAGTTCAAACCAGAACTTTTGAACCGTTTTGACGAAATGGTGCTGTTCCGGCCGCTTAATCCAGAAGAGCTGAGCCAGGTCGTCGGCCTGATGCTGAACGAAATCAACCAGACCCTGGCCAACCAGAACATCTCTGTCGAACTAACACCGGCAGCCGTTCAGAAAGTTGTCATGGCCGGTAACGACCCACGCCTCGGAGCCCGGCCGATGCGCCGCACCCTCCAAAAAGCCGTCGAAGACGTCGTCGCCCAAAAAATCCTCAAACAGGAAGCCCAGCCAGGCGACCACATCACTCTGGACGCCCCCGACCTCGCGCTTAGCTAATCATGGTGCCGACGGTTTCGCCTTGCACCACCTTGAGGAGATTGTCAGGTTTCATAACGTCGAAGACGACGATGGGTTTGTGCTGTTCCATGGCCAGGCCGATGGCAGCCTTGTCCATAACCTTGATCGAATTGTTCTCGACTGCGTTCTGGAAGGAGACCTTTTCGAGCTTTATAGCATCAGGGAACTGCTTTGGATCTTTGTCATAAACACCTTCGACTTTGGACGCTTTGAGAACCAGCTCGCAGTCCAGCTCCAGTGCGAAGCTGACAGCGGCGGTGTCGTGCGTCACGTAGGGTCGGGCAGTGCCGCCAGCGACGATAACCACGCGGCCTTTCTGCAGGTGTTTCTCGGCCAACCTGTAAGAATACGATTCGGCCACTTGCTGGGCGAAGATGTTGCTAAGACAGCGGGTCTTAACTTGGTTGGCCTCAAAGATATCAGTCATGGCCATGCAGTTGATCAGGCCGCTGAGCATGCCCATCTGGTCGGCCGTAACGCGGCGGATGCCGTGGCCGGCGATTTCGGCGCCGCGGACCATGTTGCCGCCGCCGCAAATCATGACGACTTGACAGCCAGCATCCATGACTTTTTTAACTTCAGCGGCTAGAAAAGAAGCAATCTCGGGGTCGACACCGAACTCGTATTTACCGGACAGCTGTTCGCCTGACAGCTTGAGGAGGACCCTTTTGTATTTCGGCGCATCCATTGACATACATTGTAGCAAACTTGTTAAGCATTTATTAAAATATGTAGCCAGTCTGAACGACGGTAGTTATACTATGTATATGACCAAGCGAGACAACGAACTTAGAAAGATTGCAGAAGATGCGGCGGGATTTTTCTATGAAAAAATTAAGCACGACACTGACCTGGTAATGGAAGCAATCGATGGCATGAAATGGCAGGTTGATAAAATCCCTATTATTGAAGACAAGGTTGATGGCTTGACGCGCGATATGCAAGTTGTTAAGGGGTTCTAACGGATATGAATAAAGACTTGCGAAGTCATGGTAAACGTATCACTAAATTAGAGGGCTCTGTTTTTCATGCTTAGGCTTTACTCCTGGAACGTTAACGGCATACGAGCTGTTACTAACAAAGGCCTATTCAAACCCTTCCTTGATAAGGAAAAGCCAGATATCCTCGGTATCCAAGAGATTAAAGCCAAACCGGAGCAGATCAAGCTCGACCTCGATGGCTATGACGTTTTTTGGTATTCGGCCGAGAAGCCGGGCTATAGCGGCACGGCACTGCTGAGCAAGATCAAGCCCAAACAGGTCATCAACGGCTTTCCCAAGGATATTATCACCAAGTACAAGGTCACTGGCGACACCTATGGCGACCCCAATCTGGAGGGCAGGGTCATGGCCGCTGAGTTTGATAAGTTCTGGTTTGTGACAGTCTACACACCCAACGCCAAGGATGACCTGAGCCGCATTCCGCTGCGGCACAAGCATTGGGACCCGGCTTTTTTGGCTTATGTAAAGCGTTTAGAAGAAACTAAGCCAGTCGTCTTTACAGGTGATCTCAATGTCGCCCACACACCGGACGACTTGGCCAACGACAAGGCCAACATTGGTAAGAAAGGCTTCACAGATGAGGAGCGGGCCGGTTTCCAGGCTTTCGTCGATGCCGGCTTCGTTGATACGTTCCGGATGTTCAACCAGGGCAAGGGTTATTACACCTGGTGGTCGCACTTCGCCAACGCCCGCGCCCGCAACGTCGGCTGGCGCATCGACTATGTAATGGTCAGTAGTGTACTCAAGGGCAAGGTCAAAGCCGCCGACACCCATCCCAAGATCATGGGCTCTGACCACTGTCCCATATCTGTTACACTGGATGTATGACGCATCTGGAGTTTGTCAGCTTTGCCAGTACAGATAGTTTAGAGCTACCTGGGCTTTTATATTCATCCCCCCCAATAAAAAAAGCCGCCATCTGGTTGCATGGCATGGGCGACAGCGCCGTTTTTTATAATCCAAATCTAATCAATGCACTCGGAAAAACCTTATGTGATCAGAACATTGCTTTTCTGGCTTTCCACAACCGCGGCGCCCACAATGTTAAGACACTGAAGTCAGTCAACGAAGCCCTTCCCGAAGAAGATCGCTATCAAGGTGGCACATATTATGAACTAATCGCCGACTGTGTAAAAGACATTGACGGGGCAGCGGCTTTTCTAAAGCAGAAAGGCTATTCAACATTTTACTTATTGGGTCATAGCACGGGAGCAAATAAAATCTGCGCCTATCACGTACGGGCCAAACAAAATCCATTCAGCAAATACGTCTTAACTGGGCCTGGTGATGATGTAGGTCTTATGTTCAGCGACCTGGGTGAGAAAAAGTTCTGGAAAGCCCTGGGTTATGCTGCCAAATTCTCTAAAACACAGCCGCTTCGCACCATGCCTAAATACAGCGGTATGTATCCATTCAGTGTCCAATCGTCCTGGGACATACTTAATCCGGACGGCGATTACAATACCTTTCCATTTTATGAAGCCACAACCGAGCGCTTAGGCAAAAAACAACTCTTTGAAGAATATAGACAGATAGATATACCGACACTAATGATCTTTGGTGAAGATGACGAGTATACTACTACTGCTGGCGGCACAAGGGCTGCCTTAGACTTATTTATGAAATACACTAGCAACACCATGCTGAAGAAAATTGATTTCGAGACTGTGCCAAACGCCGACCATAGTTTCCATGAAGCCGAAACAATTTTTGCCAAGCAAGTGGCAGACTGGTTGGTCCATGGCTAGGCCGTTTGCGGTTTTTGACATCGATGGGACGATTATCCGCTGGCAGCTCTACCACGCGCTGGCGGACGAGTTGGCCAAAGCCGGCCACCTTGATCCCAAGGAATTTGACAAAGTCAGAGCCGCCCGTATGATTTGGAAAAAGCGGGTGCGGGAAACTTCGTTCAATGATTATGAGCAGACGCTGGTGAATCTTATAGACACCGCCATAACGAACATAAGGGTCGAGGATTTGCAATCCGCCTGCCACAGGGTCTTACTCGAATACCAGGACCAGGTATACATTTACACCCGCGATTTGATCCAGGAGCTCAAGACCAAAAACTACCTTTTATTTGCCATATCTGCTTCCCAGGCCGAAATCGTCCAGTTATTATCAGATTATTATGGCTTTGACGATTATGGCGGTTCGGACTACGAGGTTAAAGATGGCTATTTTACCGGACAAAAAGAGGTCCTGAAGAGCGACAGGAAGCCAGCCTACCTCCAGCAGCTCGTGCAAAAGCATGGCGCTACTTGGATTGGCAGTAATGGTGTCGGCGACAGTGAAAGTGACATACCTATGCTGTCTAAGGTTGAACGACCGGTTGCATTCAACCCTACAAAGAAATTGTTTGAACACGCCAGGCAACAGGGTTGGCCGGTCGTGGTGGAGCGCAAAAACATGATTTACCGCCTGGAGCCGCAAAATGGATCGTACCTATTGGCACAAACAGACGCTTGAAGAGCCGCTCTATCCGGATCTGTTGTGGAGCCGCCCGGAGAATAAGGCCAGGGCCGGCAAGCTGCTGATCGTAGGTGGCAATGTCCACGGCTTTGCGGCCGCAGGTGAGGCGTATAACGAAGCTATCAAAGCCGGCGTCGGTACTGTACGGGTCTTGCTGCCGGATCGTTTGCAAAAAACGGTTAGCAAATTGTTCCCCGAAGCCGAGTTCGCGCCCAGCACGCCCAGCGGCAGCTTCGGCCACCAGGCTTTGGCAGAATTTCTGGAGTTGGGCACCTGGGCAGACGGGGTTATGCTGGCCGGAGACTTTGGAAGGAATTCGGAAGCAGCAATCTTGCTCGAACAATTTCTTAAAAAATATCAGGGCCAATTGACACTTACCAAAGATGCTATCGACTACTTTGCGAGCACGCCTCAGAACCTGTTATCCAGACCACAAACGCTGTTGGTTTTAAGCTTTGCTCAACTCCAGAAATTGGCGACCAAAAGTCATTTTTCCAGGGCTTTCACGTTCGATATGAGCCTACTGCAACTAGTTGAAAATCTACACTATTTTACAGATCAAAACTCAGCGACCATCGTCGTGAAACACTTGCAAACTATCTTAGTGTCGATTGATGGCAAAGTTAGTAGTACAAAACTGAAAGAAGATAAGGAAGTTTGGCGAGTTCAAGCCGCAGCCCAAGCTGCCACCTGGTGGCTGCAGAACCCGGGTAAAACTTTTGAAGCGATAACGACGAGTTTGATCAATTAAGATGGTGGGCGAGGAGGGAATCGAACCCTCAATCCGTGAGGAACACGATTTTGAGTCGTGCGCGTATACCAGTTCCGCCACTCGCCCCAAAAAATCCCGGTGGGATTTTTTGTTGGGATGAGCGAAGCGTCAATAGTGAAACTTGCTCAAACCATGTTCGTGGTACAAGTATCTTGCAAGGTGTAATTGTACTATACTTAAGCTTGTAGAGCCATGCGCTCGTTAGGTTTTTTATGGCCAATAATATCTCAAATCCGCCGCCCGACTTGCCTTCCCAGGCTGCCGCTGATTTAATCCGCCAGCGCGTGGCGCAAGCCTATTCCGGTGAACCCGACAGCAGACAGGAACTGGCCGAAGCGGAAGCCATCCATCACAGGAGCAAGCACCAGCAGTACATGTACAAATTGGGCAGCTCAGGGAAAGACCTGGCCACGATTCAGACCGAATGGCACAATTATTACCAGAGGCTCAGTGCTAAGGAGAAGCATGAGGTCTGGCAGGAGTTCTATGCCAGTCAGGCAGAATTGGCCAAGCAGGCCAGGGCAGACAGCCTGTCACCTCAGAAACAGACCGCCCAGAAGCAAGCCGTGGCCAGCGCGGGCAAACGCAAATCCCGTGATGCCAAGGGCGTCCAGTCGGCTATCCGCCGTAGTGTCTCAGCCAGCGGCAAACTGGAGGCTAAGCATCATTTGCAGTCGCTTTTGTTTGGCCTTGGTATGGGCGTGTTGGTGCTTGTCATCTTTCTATTCGGCTTCTTTAACGAAGTTTTTATCGCACCCTTTATTCAGCCCAGCCGAAATGCCAACGCCACACCACTGATTGTCAGTGCCAACAGCGTAGCGCCGACCAGCTCTCCCGAGGTCATTATCCCTAAGATCAATGTCCAGATTCCAGTCAATTATAGTGAGACTTCGACCAATGAGAGCGTAATCGAGAATGACCTGGAAGATGGCGTGGTGCATTACCCGACCACCGGACTGCCCGGGCAGTCGGGCAATACGGCCTACTTCGGCCACAGCAGCAACAATATCTTCAACAAAGGCAAATATAAGTTCGCGTTCGTGCTGCTGCACACCCTTGTCAACGGTGATACTTTCTATCTCGCGTATAATGGCAAGCTCTATGTTTACCAGGTGATCAGCCATACCATCGTCGATCCCAGCAATGTCGGCGTGCTCAATGCCGTAGCCGGCCAAACGGCCACGGCCACGCTGATTACCTGCGACCCGCCTGGCACCAGCCTTCACCGTTTGGTTGTCGTCGGTAAGCAGATCAGTCCCGACCCGGCCGGCAATACGGCTGCCACAGCCACGGTGGCTGTCACGACCACCAACCTACCAGGTAATGGACCGACGCTGTGGGGCCGTTTCACCGGGACATTCATTGGTAAAGCTGCGGTACTGGCCGTAGTCGCCTTAGTCGGGCTCTGGGGCGCGCGGTTGATGCGCAGGACCTTAAGTCCAGCTTATTAACTGCTTAGCGGTCCTGGGGTGCCAGCAACGAGGTCTGGTTCAGTTCGAACTGGCCGAGGTTATTAGCAGCAATGTCATAAACATTCTTGAAGTTGGCTGTGAAAGCCGGCAGGTAAGCACTGCTGGCCGGCATCAGTGTCTGCAAGTTGGCAGAGTCATACTCAAATTCTATTAACTTACCGCTGCTGACATAGGCCAACCTGTCACCATCTATCCAGACGGCATGGACTTGCGGGGCGTCAAGGGGTTGGGTAGTCACGTAACTGTAGCCTTGCGTGTTCTCAATGTCATAAACGCCGAACTGGTTACCGCTTTCGGCCATGATGAACTGGGCATTATTAGAAAAACTAAGGTAACTTGGGCCTTTGACATGTAGTACCTGGGCAGGTACCAAAGCTTGTTTAGGTTGGGATTGCAGCTGGCCTATCGGATCGGCATAAATATAAACCTTGTTCTCGGCACTGTCGCCGATGGCGACGTAGAGTTGGCCGCTGTACTGCGTCAGGTCAACCAGGTAGGTGGCGCCGGCCGGAAAGGTGCGCATGTTGTAGCTCTGGCTGCCGACCTGCAGCTTGACCAGTACTTTGCCGGCCGGCGCCCCGCTGTCGGTAACATATAGGATCTGGTTGTTGCCGTAAGATTTATAAGTAATGACGTGGTCCAAAACTGGCAGCGCCGCAGGATTCGACAGGCTGGCAGTTTGCAAGCTGCCGTTGGCAGAAGAAAGATAATATCGGTCGTATTTCTTGTTATTCAGCGTTAGTTTGGCCGGGCTGGCAGACAGTACAGTATTGAGGTTCACTGATTGGGTAGGATCCGCCCGATTAGCCAGAATAAATTCGGTTTTGCCGTCAAAAGTATGGGTCAGGACGAAGTGCTGGTTGTCATCCGCCCATTCTTCCAATTGCCAGCCATCGGCAGCGATGGCCTTGCTTAACAGATTCGCGGGCAAAGCCAGTGAAACCGGCGGCTTGTCAGGATTCTTAAGGTCATAGACCCTGAAGTCGGTCATTGACTTGGGCTCCTCGACTATCAGCCAGCGGCGGTCAGGGCTCTGTGTGACCAACCCGGGCATCGAGGCGTAGGTCTGCAGTTTCTTTGTCGTTAATTCTTTCGGTATCAGCAGGGGATAGTCAAAGTGCTGAACATCGCCGCCCAGCAGTTCGATCTTCCGTTGCCAATCCCGGTAGCCGGCACGCGATAATTTGACTTGGTAAATGCCGGCTGGCAGGAATAGCCGCGTATTGGTGCTGACTGATTCCAGTTGGTCATTGATATAGATCTTGGCTGGATTAGGTTGGCTGGAAAAGTAAGTCAGGCCGTTCTGGATGACAGTGCCATGTTTGCCCAGCCCGAAACCATAAGCCTGCAACAGCAATAATCTGGTGGCCATGATTATAGCAATAGCAATCAGCGCATAACCGACCAATAGGATAATCCGATGCTTGAGTTCTGTCTTGGGATCAAGGTAATCCATCTGTCTAGACCAGTATGGAACGACTTGCCAGGAATCACAAGAGGCTTTAATATATAGGGGTAGAAGCCTAGGTGCGCCATGACAAAAAGATCCAAAACCAACCACATCCATCTTAACGGTCAGCTGTATGACGCCGTGACTGGTGAGTTATTGCATGGCACGCCTCGTCAGCAGACAGAAGCAAAACCCGAGCCCGTCAAGGCACACGTGGCCAAACATGAACCGGTCCATCAAAACCGTCATGCCCAACGGCATGCCCCCAATCACATCAATTCGCACGCTCCAAAGCCTTCTAACACCTTGATGCGTCAATCTGTCAAAAAGCCCAGTCTGCAGAGCCAGCGCCGTCTGAAAGCCCAGGGCCGTCTTGGTACAGAGCCATTGACCGTCGTCCCTAAGGCTTCGGTCTGGCAGCTGGATGAAATCAGGGTGCGCCATGCCAAGCGGATCAAGCGCAGCCATCTGATCAGCCATTTTTCAGCCGGCGCGACTTACTAAGGCAGCTGGCTTCAGCCACGCCAACCCGCCGTCCAGCCGCCGCCCCCGAATCTCACGCGCGCAAGCACGCCCATCCCAAGCACAAGCGTTCTCGCACGACTGCCGACGTCCTCGAAAAGGCCCTGGAACACGCCTCCAGCTACCGTGAAGTACCGGTTAAGTAGAAGCTTGTCAGTTTCATAGCCAGCTGGTTTTCTCTTATAATAGCCGTATGACACCGGTTCGAACCCGCTTCGCCCCAAGTCCGACAGGCTTCCTCCACATAGGCGGCGTCCGGACAGCATTGTTCAACTACCTGTTTGCCAGGCAGAACCAGGGGCAATTTATACTACGGCTCGAAGACACGGACCGCGAGCGCTTCGTCAGTGAAGGCGTCGACCAGATAGTTAAAAGCCTCGATTGGCTAGAATTGGTACCGGATGAAGGCTTCTGGATCAGCCAGGGCCAGCATAAAGGCATCGAATATGTCCAATCTGAACGGCACAAGCAGAACTTCTACCAGGGGTTCGCCGACAAATTGATCGAGCAGGGCCTGGCTTACTACTCCTACATACCGCCTGAGAAATATCAGGAACTTAAGCAGGCTACAAGGTCAGGACCGTTTGTTTACAAGAAGCAAATGGAAGCCGATCTGCAAACAGGCAAGCATCCTGCCGGCAAATTTCCCATCCGCCTGGATACAGCCGCTGTCAAAGCCAAGCAAGTGGAGTGGCATGATGAGATCAGAGGTGATTTTAGCGATGATCTGACGCTGATAGAGGATTTCATACTTATCAAGAGCGATGGTTTCCCGACCTATAATTTCGCCAACGTTATCGACGACCACGACATGAGGATCAGCCATGTCATCCGCGGTGACGATATTCTCAGCTCAACCAGCAGGCACGCTTTGCTGTATGATCTTTTCGGCTGGGGAAGACCTAGGTTCGTCCATTTGCCGACGATCAACGGTACTGACGGCAAGAAGCTGTCCAAGCGCAGCGGTGATGTCGACGTGCTTAATTACCAGAAGAAGGGTT
>CAZCXO010000002.1:0-19666 GCA_964502645.1 uncultured Candidatus Saccharibacteria bacterium | reverse complement strand
ACACTGTTTGCGGTCAGTTACACCCTGGAGATCTAGTGAGCCGCGAACGATGTGATAACGCACGCCGGGCAAGTCTTTTACGCGGCCGCCGCGGACCAGCACGACGGCGTGCTCCTGCAGGTTGTGGCCTTCGCCGCCGATGTAAGCCCAGACTTCGTGGCCGTTGCTGAGGCGGACGCGGGCCACCTTACGCAGGGCCGAGTTCGGTTTCTTGGGCGTCTTGGTCGTGACTTTGACGCAGACGCCGCGCTTGAACGGCGCCGGCTTTTCGTAGTTGCGGGTCTTGAGATTGTTGGTAACGCGCATCAGTGCCGGCGACTTAGTCTTACCAGCCACCTGACGACGGGGTTTACGTACTAATTGGTTAATGGTTGGCATCGTTCTCCTTATCTCGGCGATCTGCTGCAGCGGGGGTTATGCCGTTCCCTCGGCTCGGATCACCTTGTTTAATTGAATGCTTAATTTATAGTTTTCGTTAACTCCAGTTTAACAGATTCAGGCTTCGCTTTCAAGCCTCGGCCGGGGATCACCGATGATCTGATTAGCTTCGGCAGCCAGCATGGCTTCCTCTTCTTCCTCATCTGTACGTACACCTGTACCTACAGGGATCTTGCGACCCAGGATAACGTTTTCCTTAAGACCGTAAAGCTTGTCGACCTTACCACTGGTGGCGGCCGCGATCAGGACCCGTGTAGTGTCCTGGAACGAGGCGGCACTCAGGAAGGAATCGGTACTCAGGCTGGCCTTGGTGATGCCCAACAGTAACTGGTTGTACTTGGCAGGCTGCTTCTTGGCAGCTATTAGAGCCTCGTTGGCCTCTACGACGGCTAACTTGCTGACGATGTCGCCTGTAACGAATTCGCTGCCACCAGCTTCCTCGATCTGGACCCGGCTGAAGATCTGTCGGACTATGATTTCCAGGTGTTTGTCAGCGATGTTCTGTCCCTGGGCAGCGAATATCCGCAGAATCTCGTTCATGATGTAACGCTGCGTCGGCTCGATACCCTGCAATCTGATCAGATCCTGAAGGTTGATCGAACCGTTGGTCAGGCGCTGCCCGGCGACTACTTTGTCACCGTCCTGGACCTGCAATTGCTTGAAGCCCGGGATTTCGTATCTGACCACGCTCTGCTTGGTCGGCGTGATGATGACAGCCTTATCAGTTACGCGGGCCTTGCCACCCATTGGAGCGACCAAGGGTTCTGAGGCGTCCTCGAGTGCTGCGACGACATCACCGGCGGTGACTTCGGTGCCGCTGGCAATGCTGGCTTTGCGTTCACCTAATTTCAGTTCGACTTTTTCCTTATCGTCGGCCGTCACCTGGACAACATAGTGGTCGCCTTCTTCCCAGGCATTGACAGTACCGGAAATTTCGGTCAGGTAGGCTTGCCCTTTCGGTGTGCGGACTTCGAACAACTCTTCGATACGGCTAAGGCCTTGGGCTGTGTCATCGGCAATGGCCCCGCCTGAACGGTGCTTGGAATCCAGACTTAGCTGGGTGCCGGGCTCCCCGATGCTCTGAGCAGCGATGACACCGATCGGATGGTTGGCTGCAACCAGTTCACCCGTGGCAGGATCCAGTCCATAAGACTTGCGGGACACGCCTCTGACATCGGTACAACTGAGTCCGCTCATGATCTTGACACCATCTTGGCTAACGTCTGCCTCGATCTTTTCGGCATCCTCAGGCTTAATCAATTCACCTTTCTTAGTAAAACCTTTGCGGGCTTCGGCGGCAAAACGGCCGACTAGACGTGAAGCATAGGATACGCCAACGTAGGCGGCATCTTCTCGCAGCATGGCGAAACCAGGATCGCTGGAATCATCACCAATCGTGAAGACGTCCTGCGACACGTCAACCAGACGACGAGTTAGGTAACCAGCGTCGGCGGTCTTGAGGGCAATGTCAATCAAAGCCTTACGGGTACCGCGTGTACCAGTGAAGTATTCCAGCGGATTAAGGCCATTGATATAGCCGGACTTGATAGGCAACTCAATGACGTTACCGCCGGCGTCCTGTTTGACGCCCAGCATCGCGACGGCATCCTTGAGCTGCGACAGGTTACCGCGGGCACCGGAGTCGATGGCGATGGCCATGGCCGAATCCTGGCCGACCAATTGTTGGGCCAACATCTCCTGTACCTTGGTTTCGACTTTGGTCCAGTTTTCTACCGTCAGCCGGTGACGTTCGTCTTCGGTAATGAAGCCTTCTTCGTACTGGGCTGAAATGGCCGTGGCACGGTCTTCACCTTCATCAAGAACGACCTGCATGCCTTTGACCGGCTCGAAATCGCCCATGCCCATGCTCAGGCCAGACTTGGTGGCGTAGTAGAAGCCGAGATCTTTGAGGTCGTCAGCGATTTCAGCCGTGCGTTCCTGGCCATAGCGCGCGTAAACCTTGGCCATGACGCCTTGCAGACGTTTCTTGGTCATGGTCTCATCCTGAAGAGGGAAATCTTCGGGGAAAACTTCGTTGAACAGCAAACGTCCCAATGTCGTTTCACATAACATGCCGCGGAATATCAGCTTGACCTGGCTCTGCAGGCTGATTTTACCAGCGTCAAGCGCCATTAGGGCTTCGTCAATGCCAGAAAAGGCCAAGGCCCGCTTATCGGCAGCGTGCGGACGGTGGTAAGTCAGGTAGTAACAACCGAGCACGATATCCTGCTCGATGTGCAGGATCGGCGAACCGTCGGCTGGCTTAAGCAGGTTGCGGTTAGCGGCCATGATTTCGCGGGCTTCAGCCTGAGACTTGTCGCTCAATGGTAGGTGGACAGCCATCTGGTCACCATCAAAGTCAGCGTTGAAACCCTTACAGACCAACGGGTGCAACTGGATGGCCCGGCCTTCGATCAGCACCGGCTGGAAGGCCTGGATACTGAGGCGGTGCAGTGACGGCGCCCGGTTCAGGAGGACATATTTGCCCTTGATGACTTCGTCCAAGGCATCCCAGACGACGGTTTCACCCATCTCGATCAGTCGTGAGGCGCTGCGGATATTGTGGGCATGTTCACGCTCGATCAACTCACCGATTACAAAGGGCTTAAATAGCTCGAGAGCCATCATCTTGGGTAGGCCACACTGGTTGATCTTGAGTTCAGGACCAGCCACGATAACCGAACGGCCAGAGTAGTCTACTCTCTTGCCGAGCAGGTTCTGGCGGAAACGCCCCTGCTTGCCCTTGAGCATGTCACTCAAACTCTTGAGGCGGCGGCGTTGGCCGGTGGCAGCCACAGCCCTTCCAGAGCGAGTGCTGTTGTTGTCAATCAAGGCGTCGACAGCCTCCTGGAGCATACGCTGCTCATTGCGGCGGATGACTTCCGGCGCGTTCAAGCTGATCAGCTTCTTGTGGCGGTTGTTCCTATTAATTACCCGACGGTAAAGGTCATTCAAGTCGGAGGTAGCGAACCGGCCGCCGGTCAGTTGGACCATCGGCCTCAGGTCTGGCGGAATGACAGGTAGAACAGTGACGCACATCGAACTCGGCTTGATACCGGCCCGGTCCATACTCTCCAGGAGCCTCAATCGCTTCATTATCTTCTTACGGCGCTGCCCCTTGGCGTCCTCGGCTTCCTTATTAAGGTCTTCGATCAGCTGCTTCAGATCGATATCACTTAGAAGGTCTTTCAGCGCGGCACCGCCCATGCCGACTTCAACCAGAGATTGAAGTTCGGAGGGCAGATTGCGGTAGTCTGTCTCATTCATCAGGTTTAACCGCTCAAGGGCGGTGACTTGCTCGCGGTAAGCTTCAAACTCAGCGTTGACCTGTTCCAACTCTTTGGTCTGTAGTTCGGCCAGCGCCTTGACATTGGCATCCTTGGCTTTGGCTTCTTTCTCGTAGCGAGTCTTGATGGCTTCTTTGGCAGCGGCAAATTCAGCTTCCTTATCAGCCAGCAATTTGTCGCGTTTGTCAGTATTGACGGACTTGATGATATAGCTTGCGAAGTAGGCGACGCGTTCCAGGTTCTTAACAGTCATGCCGAGCAATAGACCCATGGCTGACGGAGTGCCGCGCAGGAACCAGATATGTGACACCGGCACTGCCAGGTTGATATGAGCCATGCGTTCACGGCGGACGATGCTGCGGGTAACCAACTCGCCGTTCTTATCGACAGCGGCCTCACGGCTGCGGACGCCTTTATATTTGGCGTCATGTGGGTTGATGTCCTTGACCGGACCAAAGATCCTCTCACAGAACAGGCCATCGCGTTCAGGTTTTTGGGTACGGTAATTGATAGTCTCAGGCTTGGTGACTTCACCATAGCTCCAATCCAGAATGTCGTCAGGACTGGCAACAGCCAAGCGGACAGCGTCAAAGTCAGCGATATCAGTACCGGTTTGGTAACGTTGGGGCGTCATCTTAGGCCTCCTTCCCATCAGTTGCATCTGTTTCTGTATCATCCGTAGTAATGCCGGCAAAGTCGTCGGCGTTAGCTTGGGCATCAGCACTGCCGGTGTCGTCGACCGAAACGATACTGAAGTCTTCATCACCGGTTGAATCCTCAGTCACGTCAACCTCTGAAATGGCGGCCTGGGGCACGTCGACTTCGGCCGGGTGACTGGCTTCCTCTTGGATGTTGCTGGCCAGGACGGCCTCGGCGTCAACGACTTGATCTGAATGGACCAGGTCTACCTTGAGACCTAGACCCTGTAACTCCTTAACCAGCACATTGAAGCTTTCAGGAACCTTCGGGCCTACAATCTGAGTTTTCTTAATGATCGACTCGTAAGCTTTGGAACGGCCGTAAACGTCGTCGGACTTGATGGTCAACATCTCTTGAAGAGTATTGGCAGCACCGTAAGCTTCCAGGGCCCAGACCTCCATCTCACCGAAGCGCTGGCCACCGTTCTGGGCCTTACCGCCCAGCGGCTGCTGGGTGACCATGGTGTATGGTCCGGTCGAGCGGGCGTGGATCTTGTCAGCCACCATGTGATTTAGCTTGATCATGTACATGCTGCCGACAGTGGTGCGCTCGTTGAAAGGTTCGCCTGTACGGCCGTCAAACAGTTGCTGTTTGCCGTCCTCCGGCAGGTCAGCTTCCTTGAGCAGGTCATGGATTTTGTCGACAGGCACACCATTGAAGGACGGGCTGGCGACTTTTATCCCCAGGGCGCGGGCGGCCATGCCGAGGTGGGTCTCGAACAACTGGCCGACGTTCATACGTGATGGCACGCCAAGCGGGTTCAGTATAATCTCAACCGGGGTGCCGTCTGCCATGAACGGCATGTCTTCGACAGGTAGAATCCGAGCGATAACACCTTTGTTACCGTGTCGGCCGCCAAGCTTGTCGCCGACGGCAATCTTGCGCATCTGGGCTACGAAGACTTGGATCTGCATGATGACGCCGGCCTTGAGCTCATGGCCGTTCTCGCGCGAGAAGACTTTTACGCCGACGACCTTGCCGTGCTTGCCATTGGACATGCGCTGTGAGGTGTCACGGACTTCCTTAGCTTTTTCACCGAAGATAGCCCGCAGCAACCGTTCCTCTGAACTGAGTTCTTGCTCACCCTTGGGGGTAATCTTGCCGACCAGTATGTCACCGGGATGAACCTCGGCGCCGATTCGGACGATACCGTCCTCATCGAGGTGCCGCAGGGTTTCCTCAGAAACATTTGGTATGTCGGAGGTAACGATTTCCGGGCCCAGTTTGGTCTCACGAACCTCAATCATGAAGTCAACGATGTGAACGGAGGTCAGACTGTCATCTTCGACCAGTTTGCGGCTGATGATAATGGCGTCCTCGAAGTTGTAGCCCGCCCAAGGCATGAAGGCCACTATTAGGTCCTTGCCAAGGGCTAATTCGCCGTCGGCAGTGGACATACCCTCCAGGAGGACATCGCCTTTCTTGACTTTGTCACCCGTGCTGACAACGACTTTCTGGTTGATCGAGGTGCCTTCGTTGCTGCGCACGAACCGCTGTGGTTCGTAGGTGACATTGCCACCCTTATATTTGACTACGACTTCCTGTGCAGTAGCCTTGGTTACTTCGCCGTCAGCTTCGGCCAGGATGACCTGGCCGGTATTGCGGGCAGCATCAGCTTCGAGGCCGGTGCCGACGATTGGAGCGCTAGGCTGGATCAGTGGTACGGCCTGTCGTTGCTGGTTACTACCCATCAGCGACCGGTAAACATAGTTCTTTTCGATAAATGGAATCAGGCCGGCAGAGGAACCGATGATCTGGTTGCGAGCCGCGTCGATGTGCGTCACATCATTAGCATCAACCTCACCTGACTTGAGGTGGGAGCGAGCGCTGACCCGGTCATGGACGAAGTAGCCCTTATCGTCAATTTCACTACCGCCTCCGGCGATGATGGCGGCTTCTTCCTCAGAAGCATCCAGATATATGATCTCATTGGTGACCTGGGCCTTGACCGGCCAAGAAGTGCGGCCGGTGACCTTTGCCAGACGAGTGGCATCAGGCGCAGCAATCTTGGCACCGGCTTTGACGATGACCTTGCCCTTGGCATCGGTCAGATTTTCGGCTGCGATGCGGCCGGCGGCCTGTTTGGCTGTAACAGCATTGATGACCTTGCGGTACGGAGTTTCTATAAAGCCATAGTCGTTGACATGGGCGTAGTTGGCTAAGTTAAGTACTAAGCCGATGTTTGCACCTTCCGGCGTCTCAACGGCACAGATGCGGCCGTAGTGAGTGGCATGAGCGTCACGGACCTCAAACCCGGCCCGCTCACGGCTTAGACCGCCGGGACCCATCGAACTGAGCCGGCGCTTGTGGGCCAGCTCACTGAGCGGGTTGATCTGGTCCATGAACTGGCTGAGCTGCGAGCTGGCGAAGAATTCGCGGACCGCGGCGACAATCGGCCGGGCGTTGATCAATTGCCCAGGCGTGACAGTCTCGATCTCGCTCATTGAGATCCGATGCTTGGTGTTGCGCTCCATGCGCAGCAGGCCGATGCGGAATTGGCGCTGGACCAGCTCACCAACCAACTTAACGCGGCGATTGGCGAGGCTGTCGATGTCATCAGCCGGTTCCTGGGTATTATTCAAGCGGATCAACTCAGCCACGATGGCTTCGATGTCCTCGAGCCGCAGCACGCGGTTTTCTAGAGTGTTGGGAATATCCAGATCCAGCCGTTTGTTGACTTTATAGCGGCCGACGCGGCTGAAGTCGAACCGTTTGTAGTTATAAAACATGTTTTCAATCAGGGAACGAGCATTGTCGACCGTTGCCAGGTCACCAGGCCGCAGGCGACGATAAACTTCGATCAGGGCGTCATTCTGCCCCTTGGTCGGATCCTTGTCCAAGGTAGCATCAAGATAATTGCGCTCGCCAGTGTCAACATGAGCAAAGCTCTCACGCATCCGGCTTTCAGTTACGCCAAGTGCCCGCAACAGGGTGGTGACAGCCAATTTACGCTTACGGTCAATCTTGACGAAGAGGGCACCGCTGGCGGCAGTCTCGAACTCCAGCCAAGCGCCACGTCCTGGGATCACCTTGGCACCATATAAGCTGGTCGAACCATGCGGCTCGGCCGTGAAGAAAACGCCGGCTGAACGGATCAGCTGGCTGACGACGACCCTCTCAGCGCCATTGATAACGAAGGTGCCCCGGCTGGTCATCCAGGGGTAATCACCAAGGTAAATCTCCTGTTCCTTTACCTCGCCGGTAACCTTGTTGGTCAGCTCGACATTGGCCATCAACGGCGCTTCGAAACTGACATTGTTCTCGCGGGCTTCACCCTCGGTCAGCTTGGGATCGCCGAAACGGTAGTCCTTGAACCGTAGTGATAATTTACCGCCGGTGTAATCGTCAATCGGACTGATTTCAGCCAGTAATTCGCCCAGACCCTCCTCAACGAACCACTGGAAAGAGCGGTTCTGGTGGTCAACCAGGCTGGGCAGGTCCAGGGCATCATCAGTCTTGGTAAAGTAAACCCGCTTAGTGTCTTTTTTGGCAGTTTTCTTGGTCTTGGTAGCTGCAATGGCCATACGCTCGTTAATCCCCTATTAATTGTTTATGAAATATCTCAGCAATCAGCTTCCAAGGCTGTCGACAGTTCGCTATACTCAACTACAGATCTGTAAGCCCAAATTGCCTTCCTTACGTTTTGGCTGGTGTTTGTTTGCTTCGGCCGAAGGATACTAAGCTGGTTATGGCTTGCTAATAAATCAGCTTTTGATTATAAACGCCCCAACTTACACTACTTCTTACATAGCATTTTGAAGCAAATGGGTAGTGATGTCAAGGCTTTATGGGTTAAGTTGATAAACCTGGGAAACCGCTCCGTCGCGGGCTACTTCATAATGGTCTTCCCCCTCGAACCCGAGCTTGGCCGGACCACCAACTTTCCTCATGTGCTCCCCAAAGCTATGGTTTCTGGCTTCAGCCTGAAAAGACCCGCTTATTACAGTGGCGAAGCTTGGTCGGCCATTTTGCTCCTCGCATAGTTTTTCCGCCACCACCGAATGGATATTGAGCGGCTGACTTGCTGCCAGCCAATAGTCTATATCATCCCCCTCTATCCTGCCCTGGTGTGGATGAAGGACATGCTGATCACGAATGATAGTTGCCAAGCCGGCGACAGCTGTGCTACTAGAATGGATCAGATACGCCTGAAGAGTTTCAGAAGCTGCCAGGCGGCGTACACTGTCTACCGCCTTAAGGGGCCAATAATACCGATGGTGTGTACCTACTTGTTCCGTCTTGAGCCATTCTTCAACGCTAACCAGCCTGCTTATCCGTATAGCCTGCAATACGGCCAGCCGGCCTCTGTTCGCGAAGGGCTCGAACTCCACCCTGGGTAGTTGCTTGGGCATGGTTAAGCTTTGGGTGGGCTTTGGATGACGTCGTCGACGAGACCATACTGCTTGGATTCCTTGGCGGTCATCCAAAAGTCACGCTCCATGTCCTCATGGATTTTCTTGGAGCTCTTACCGGTATTCTTGGCCATGATCTCTTCTATCAGCTTCTTGACACGCAGCGATTCGCGGAGGTCGATTTCCTGATCGGTAACCTTTCCCTTGGTGCCGCTGGACGGTTGGTGGATCATGGTTGTGGCGTTAGGCAGCATGAAACGCTTGCCTTTGGTACCTGAGCTTAACAGGATGGCGGCGGCTGAAGCCTGGACGCCTATACCGACGGTCTGGATATCGTTGGTCACGTATTGCATGGTGTCATAAATCGCCAGGGCGTCGTAAACGCTGCCGCCAGGGCTGTTTATATAAAAGAAAATGTCCTTCTTGGGATCTTCGGCTTGTAAGAATAACAGCTGCGCGACCACGATGTTGGCGGTGGCCTCATTAACTTCGTTGCCGAGGAAAATGATACGGTCCTTGAGCAAGCGGCTGTAGATGTCATAAGCCCGCTCATAACGCCCTTCACTCTCAATAACTGTGGGAATCAGAACTTGATTTGTCATATTCATAACAGATAGTGTACGCCGTTGGCTGGCACTCGTCAACCCAGAGTGCTAACTAGCGGCATAGGAACGGAGGCGGTCGAGGGTTTTTTCGGTCATCAGGCGGCCGTTGATGTCGCGGCGGTTCTCAGGATTGTCGAGCTCTGCTAGCATGGCCGGGTCGGTGTATTGGCCTTTGAGAAGCTGAATACGGATCTCTAACTCTTCGGGGGTGACGCGGATATCTTCTTTCTCGGCAATTTCACCCAGTACCAGGCCGGCTTTGACGCGTTGTTCAGCGCCTTCGCGTTTCTGTTCGCGGTGGGCTTCCTCTGTAAGGCCTTCGTCGTCGAGGTGTTCCTGCCAGGTCTGGCCACGGTAAACGATATTACGCTTTTCGTCTTCTTCCATGCGGTTGATTTCCTCGTCAACCAACGACTTGGGAATCGCCACCGTGCTTTTGTCGGCGATTTTTTGGAGCAATTCATTGTCATAGGCCGTTTGGGCTTCGCGTTGACGCTCCATCGTCAGCTGCTTCTTGATGTCGGCTTTGAGCTCAGCCACTGTCTTGACCGGACCTACGCTGGCCGCGAAGGCATCATCAAGTTTGGGCTCAGTCAGTTCCTGGACATCAGAAACCTTGACTTCAAACGTGACCTGCCGTTTCTGCAGACTTGTGACACCGTAGTCAGCCGGAAAAGTCAGTTTGAACGTCTTTTCATCGCCGGCCTTAAGACCGACCAAGGCATCTTCAAAACCGGGGATAAAGTTCTTGCTCCCCAAAACAAGGGGATAATCCTTGCCGTCTGTGCCTTCGATCGGCTGCTTGGTCTTGGCATCGCTGCCTTTGAAGTCAATTGTGACTTCGTCACCTGATTTGGCGGCACGCGCGACGGTTTTTTTCGCGGCAGCCCGAAGGCGCAAGTTATTAATGACTTCGTTGACATCCTTGGCAGTGACCTCTGTTGTTTTAGGCGACAGTTTAATGCTCTTATAGTTTGATAATCGGATTTCGCCCACCACATCGACCTCCACAGTGAATTCCAGTGTCGTGTAAGGCACGAACTTACTCAACGACACCTTAGGCTCAGCCACAGGTTTGAGCCTTTCCTGTTTGATTACGTCGACGTAGATATCATTGACGGCATGTTCCAGGAATTCGGACTGCAGAACGGCTTGGTCGATCTGCTTCTCAATCAGTTGTTGCGGCACTTTGCCGGTGCGGAATCCAGGCACCTTGACGCTCGGCGCCAGCTGCTCCAGGACGTGCTGCTTAACATCGTCCAGCTGGGGTTGGTCGGAGGTGATCGTCAGCTTGAGCCGGGTCGGTCCAAGTTGTTCCTTTTTGACTTGCATAAGGTGTTAGTTTAACAATTTTCGAACATTTTGGCTAGGCTTATCGAAGGAAAGGTAGCAACAAAACGCCTGCCGCTACAAGCCATGCTATTTCCACCAATGCGCCTATAGGCCGTTCGAACCATTGGATATCATGCGCGAAGCGGGAGTAAGCATTATCATGCCAGGTCTTATGTTGCTTAACAGCCCGAAGTCTAGGATATGACATTATATCCGGCGCGGCAGCTGCAAATGCGCACAGACACGCCAATAACCAATGGTCGGGCCTCGCGATCGATAATACAGCTATCAGCACTGCACAAAGGACGGCATCTGCAAAAAGCAAATTCCGGAACGTCTTGGTAAGCAATTCTTTGGAGTCAGGCAGATTAAGGCCAAAGTGGGGCAGTGCATCGCAAACGTAGTGCGAAGCCACCGCAGCCGGCAGCGCAAGTGGCTGGCCAATGACCAAGCCGATCAAAGACCCCGTCAATGCATGGTTGATGGCACGCATTTAGCTCTTGAGGGTCTTACTTATCTGCTCAATTGTCGCTTGTTGAGTTTTACCTGTCTTCAGTTGTTTCAGGCTGAGCTTGCCGGTTTTTATCTCATTGTCACCGATGATTATCACGTTTTCGATCTGCTTTTTGTCGGCAGACTTGAGCTGGTCGCCGAGTTTGCGGCCGCTGTAGTCGACCGCCACGTTTAATCCGGCTTGGCGAAGTTGCCCGATCGGCGTCTGAGCCTCTGCAAAGACATCACCTACCAAAGCGACATAGACATCAGTTTCAGGCTTAAGATCGGGCAATAGGCGGTGTAACTCCAAGAAGTTAGCCAGTGTCACATCACCCCAGCCGAAACCGACCGTCGGCACCGGCTTGACGCCGAACAAGCCGACCAGGCCGTCATAGCGCCCGCCGCCTAGCATAGACCGGTTATTGTCCGGGTGCTGGTCAAAGACTTCGAAAACGATGTCCGTGTAGTAGTCAAAGCCTCTCATCAGACCAATATCGAACCTGGCATTCTTGATACCAGCTTTAGCCAGTTGGTCCAACATCTGCTCCAGCTCTTTGACGGAATCATGCTTTTGAAGTTCCTTGGGTAAGTTCTTAAGCGTTTTTACGTCAAGCAAAGCCAATAACTGCTCCGCAACATCTTTTTCCCTTGACTTAGGGCTGAGCGCCGAATCGAGCTTAGCTAGGAATGCAGTTGGACTGAGCTTGGCCTTGCGATCGATCAGCTTACTGACAGCGGTGGCTTCGGCCGGCTTCAAACTGAGGTAATCCTGCAAGGCGAAATCGGTCAACTTGCGGCTGTTGAGGCGGATCTCGTACATGTCGTGGCGGGCGCCGAACGCCTTAAAAATGGCGTCCACCAAGGTAATCATCTCGTACTCGGCCAACGTGTCAGCTACACCGAAGATGTCGACGTTGAGCTGCCAGTGTTCACGCAAACGCCCCCGTTGCGGCCGCTCGTACCGCCAGAGATTGGGTATGCTGTACCAGCGCAGCGGATAAGCTAGCTCCTGGCGTTTGGCTGCCACCATACGGCTGACCGTCGGCGTCATTTCCGGCCTGATTACGACCTGGCGGTCACCCCTGTCCTTGAAGCTATATGTCTGTTCGTTGACGATTTCCTCGCCGGTCTTAGCCAGGTATATTTCCAGCGGTTCTAAAATTGGCGCATCATACTCCTCGTAGCCGAATCGCTCGCAAACTTCCCGCCATATACGGAACATATACTTTTGTAAACGCTTATCTGACGGATAGAAATCACGCGCGCCCTTGTATGGTTGTGTCGACAGCGCCATTTATATCTATTTTACAGCATTCTTAAGCAGTTTTGCGCTTGAGGGCTCGTATATCGATGGAGTGACGGGCGACAGTGGCTTTGGTTCTGTCATGATCGTCGGCCATTCGTTCCATTTGGGCTTCGAGCTTGTCGAAACGTTCGGATATGAGCTGCAACGCTTCGCCAACAATCTCGCCAGCTACTTCGCCAACTATTTTGTACATCATTTTCTCTAAACGAACATAGAGCTTCTCAAATCGCTCATCGAGAATGACTTCAAGTTCCTGTTTGGTGACGTATTGGTCAGCAGGCATGGCGTCAATATAGCGGCCCGGCAAAGCCAGTGTCAAAAGTTTCGACCTGAATTATTAAATAATTTAATCTTTTGTCTGGCGCTTAAGGAATCTTATAAAACCAGGCGCACCCAGGGTAATCTGTTCCGCGATCGTAAAACCATGTTCAACGGTAGGTACGTGCCGATTACGGGCGCCCGGAATACGGCTATCTGACTTGGAAACAACTTCGTCGAATAAAGCGTACCGTGACAGAATTCTTTTTCGATCTGCCGGGTTAAGTTTTTGCAAGGCCTTCTGGCAGTCATTGATAGCTCCCTCAAAGGCCGGATTCGTCTGGAAACGGATGGGATGGATGTTGCCGGGGTGGTTGATCTTGCCGGCGATACAAACGATGCCAACCAGGTTTTTGCGGGCAGCAAAGGCATTGATGGCTACAGCGGCCCCGGCACTGGCGCCAACCACAGCCACGCTTTTGTCCTGGCCGGTCAATTCATCGATTCTGCTTAGCAGCCGCTGCAGCTTATCTTCCCAGGGTTCTTTATCTGTCCAATTAACCTCAAACAGCTCCGAACCAACACCCCACCACTGCCATGAAGCGATAGCGCGGCGCTGCCCCACCAGCCGAATATCACCGAGACCGGGGATGTAGATTAGGTGTAGGGGTTTCTTCATAATAAAACGTATCAATGTCCTTTTTAGGCGAAACAGTTGGTGGATGCCAGCCGGCTGCGGTATGGTGAAAGATATGCCACGCACAGCCGCGCAGAAGCGTCTTAGTATAACAAAGTCACGGCGTAATAGTGTCCTCTTTGATCGTTGGAGTATCGTTCATATGGTAACGGGAATTGCGATGGGTTGGGTAATGAGGCCGTTCGTAGCGCTGAGCATCATGGTTTTGTGGGAACCGTTGGAGATTTTGGTGTTGTCGCCGCTATTGTCCCGGGTCGACATCAAATTCGGCTATGAATCGCTGCGAAACTCCCTGTCAGATATCTTCTTTGACGTATTAGGTGTTGCTCTGGGAGCTTGGGTGTTGACCTCCTTGGCCAGCCCACCATTTCATCTGTTCTAGGGAGTCTTGTGTGGTTCATTATCATGGTGCGGCGGAGAGGACTTGAACCTCCACATCTTGCGATACTAGCTCCTAAGACTAGCGCGTCTACCAATTCCGCCACCGCCGCGTGCATATATTGTAACTTGCTGGATATCAGTTGGCTACGCTGATTGACAAAGTTATCTACTTCGGTAATAGTACAGACTGATGAAAGCCAAGGCCAAGAAACCGCAGCCCAAGCAGTTGGCCCCAAGTTGGGATTTGGTCGGGCCTAGCTGGCGGTTACTCCGCGAGAACTTCGAGCTTGTCATTTTTCTTTTTATATTGCCGTCTTTGTTACTCGTGCTCGGCGGACTGCTGTTAGGCGAAACGAAAGATCTGCATCATCTCAGTGATGTGACGTCACGACAGCGGGTCGGGTTGGCCTTGATGGGATTGAGCTTGGTGTGGTCCATCATTAACTTCGCACCTTCGCTTTACTTTCGGCTGAAAGTAACTGCTGGCAAGAGTGTTGGTCTTAGCACTTGCTACCGCAAGGGTTTGCGCTACTTTTGGCGACTGTTCGGGCTGAATATTTTCCTTTTTGTTATGCTTTTCTTAGGCTTCCTACTTTTCATCGTGCCAGGTATCATCCTGCTAATTTTGTTTATTAATCGCTACTATCTGGCCTGGTACTATCTGGTAGATCGTGACTTGGGAATTCGGGCGGCGTTGGCCAGGAGCCGGCAAGAGACGGCAGCTTATGCCGGTAATATCTGGGGGTTGATTGGCGTCCAACTCAGCTTCAGTCTAGTAGCTAGCGTAATCAGTGCGGTGAGCCGTCTGGGCTCAGTGGTAGCAATCTTCATCCAACTGGTGTGTCTCTTCTTGCCGGCTCTGCGCTATCAGGAAATAAAGACTGCTCAGTCCTCCGGTGCCCGGTAGAAGATAAGCTGTCCATCGCCGTAGTCCTTAGTTGATAACGGGGTGTAGTCGTCAGGCAAAGCCACATTTGTTTCTGGGGGAAGCGAAAAGACGACCACACCCCCTGGTTTGGCTCGGGCGGCTAATTTGGCCAGCAACTGCAGCTGTGGTTTTTCATATGGCGGATCGCTGATAACGACATCGAACTTTTCCTCGCTGGTTCGCAGCCAGGCTTCAACAGAAGCCCGGATCAGCTTCACACGTCCTGATAAGTCAAGCGAAGCGATATTCTCAGCTAGTATGCGCTGGGCAGAAGAATCGTTATCAATGACCATTGCACGCGCCGCGCCGCGGCTGACGGCTTCGAATGCCAGGGCGCCGCTGCCGGCAAAGGCGTCCAATAGGCTCAAACCGTTCAGGTCACCCAGGGCGTTGAACAGCGCGCCGCGCATCTTCGCGCTCATCGGATGTGTCCGGTGGCCATGGGGCGCTTCAAACTGCCGTCCACCCAGGCTGCCGGCAATGATTCGCATATGTAGCTCCAGACTAGTTTAGGTTGGTAACCGCCCGTAAGCGGTTAACAGTTGCCATCAATTGCTTGTATTTTACCAAATCGACCTCTTTATCAAGTACTGTCTGGGCGGCATTTCTGGCGTCAGCTATCAGTTTTGTGTCACTCAGGCTGGCGATGCGCAAATCCAGCTGGCCGTGTTGGCTGCGACCATAGATCGCCCCGGGACCCCTTAAAGACAGGTCAAGTTCAGCCAGTTTGAAGCCATCATTGGTTTGTTCAAGTGCCCGCAAACGACGGCTAGGGGCTGACGAATCGCTTAGCATCAGGTAACAGTAGCTCCTGTGGGCGCCACGTCCCACCCGTCCGCGTAGTTGATGCAGCTGAGCCAGGCCGAACCTCTCCGGGTTCTCAATCATCATGATGGTGGCATTAGAGACGTCAACGCCTACCTCGAAGACCGTCGTGGATACCAGTATGTCGAGTTCGTGCTCAACAAAGCGCCGCATCACGGCCTCTTTGGCTTGAGGCTTGAGCTTACCATGGATCAGGCCAACCCGGCGGTGCTTGAACTCGTGACGGCTCAATTGCTCATAAACCTTTTCGGCTGAACTGGCGTCAAGCACGCCTGATTCGGAGATCAGCGGGCAGACCACGAACATCTGCCGGCCCAGCCCGATTTCAGCGTCAATCTTCTTATACAATCTGGCTTTGGTACTTGGCGCGACTAGTTGGGTGACAACAGGTTGGCGGCCGGCCGGCTTTTCGTCAAGAACGGATATGTCAAGTTCTCCATACAGGGTTAGTGCCAACGACCGCGGAATCGGTGTGGCCGTCAAGCTGAGGACATGTGGCATGTGGCCGGCTTTGGCCATCAGCGTCTTGCGTTGTTCGACGCCGAAACGGTGCTGTTCGTCAATCACTACCAGCACCAGCTTGTGCATATCGACCTGCTCCTGGATCAGGGCATGCGTGCCAACGATGAAGCCGGCTTGGCCGCTACCAATAGCTTGCCTGGCCTTAGCCTTTTGGTCTGGTTTTAGGCTGCCAACCAATAGCGTCACCCTGTGTTCGAGGTTCAATGGTAGCAAGAGTTTATGGATCGTGTCGGCATGCTGTCGCGCCAGCAGTTCAGTGGGAGCCATGAAAGCTATCTGCCACCCCTGTTCCAACGCCATCAGCGCCGCCATCGTAGCTACCACCGTCTTGCCTGAGCCGACATCACCTTCCACCAAGCGATTCATCGGCTGGTCTTTCTCCAGATCCTTATAAATCCGCATCACGACCAACCGCTGGGCATCGGTCAGATCAAAAGACAGAGAATCTGAAAAGCTGACGGCCAACTTCTCCTTATAGAGCACTTTCAGGGCTTCTTCGCTGCTGTTTTCCTGCTTGTTCAGGAGACTGGCCAAACTCAAACAGAATACTTCTTCGAAACCCAGCCGTCGCCTGGCTGCCTCCAGTTGTTCTGCCGAGGTAGGCAGATGGATGGCCTCTATAGCCTCAGCACGACTTAACAGCTCATACTTCTTAATAATTTCCTTGGGCAAGGTTTCCTTAAGCTGGCGGATAAATGGCAGGGCCTGTTGCACGGCCAGACGGATTTGTCGCGAGGTTAAACCTTTGGTTTCGCGGTAGACAGATAGAATTCGAGCCGTGTTGACCGGGAAATCGCTGACTCTCTCAACGCTGGGATTCATAATGGCAAACCGCCGGTAGCTGAGCTCATATTGGCCGGATATAAAGTAAGCTTGGTCGGTTTTCAAAGCATCCGCACGGTAAGGTTGGTTGAACCAGACTAATCTAGTGCTGCCAGTCTCATCGCTGGCCACGGCTTCGGTTATGTGGAGACCCCGCCTGACGTAGCGGCCTTTGGCTTGCTTGATGACCGCTTCGATCGTCACCGTGCCGGGGTGTAATTTGGCAATCGGCGTGACTGTTGAGAAGTCTTCATAACGCCGGGGGTAGTAATCAATCAAATCAGCAATGGTTTTGACGCCAAGCACGGCCAACTTCTTAGCCAAAGCTTCACCGACCCCCTTCAGGGCCGAAACTGAACTATCTTCCCTCATACTCCCAGTATACGAGATACAGAGGTAAGCTAGTTAAGCAGCTTCGTTTTAGTAAGACGCTTCTCGTGATTATTCAGCATTTTGTTGTGGTCTTTTAGTATTAATTTGGCTACATCATTTAGCAAAGCTCCCTCATAATGGTCGTCGTCAGTCATATTGGAATTATAAGCTAGCTGAAAACTTAGCTGCAAATTATTGACAATAAATTTAATAAATAATTAATCAGATGTGGTTTTACGGACCAGGAAGAAGATGCTGGGACCGAAGTAAATCCGTGACAACGGCCGCTGTGCGACCCGCTCTACCACTAGCATCAGTTGTCGTGGCATGACCTTTTTTAGATAAACGCTGCGCAGATTGGATACCGAAAGAACAGCTTCAACCCGCAGGCCAGCATGTTCCAGCTGGCGGACAACAGTGTAGGGGTTGTGGTTGACGAAGGGGATCTCATCATCGCGGCGGTTCTCAGGTGAACGGATATCCACGGGCTTGACCGGCATGCGCTGGTAGCGGCTCAGGTGCTTGAGGCGATTGCGGATGTGGGCATAGTTAGCCACTTCGATGATGGCCCGGCCGTCTTCACTTAATACCCGCTTTATTTCCTGGAATTCGGGTGAGGGGTCTGGCAGATGGTGCATGACTCGTATCATTGTCAACAGATCGACGCTGTTGGTCTTGAACGGCAAATCGCCAGCCTGGGCCAACTTGCGGTCAATCTCGGGATGAGCTTTCAGAAAATCCGCCGCCATGTCAAGCTGCTGTTGGCTGGGTTCGGCCAGTGTCACTTTGTCGGCGTATTCTTCGAGCATCACCGTCAAACGTCCATAACCGCCACCAACATCGACAGCCCGGTGGAAATGCCGGCCGCGCAGTAATTTCCGCAAGGCGATTGCCTCGGCTTCATGCTCATACTCACGGCCGCGCCAATACTGACGATAGTTGTGTGATGGGTCATTATATTGGTCTGCCTGACGCTTTGACTTGGCTTTGGCAGGGCTATGTTTAACAGTCTTGGCCATAGCTACACTTTAGCATAGCTGGTCAGGCTCATTACGTTGACGCCACAGCAATATTATGGTATTTTAATTGAATGGCTTATTACAATCGCTTTAGAGGAACTTTTGATCATGAAATGACCAACATTCGTAATCGTTGTCAGTCTGTTATAGATAGCGCAAGGCAGCTACAACCCGATAATATAGATGGACTGTTAGCGGCTAGCGAAGATGGAGAGCTTGACCACGAACTAGAATGGGTTAATGTTCCTAACCCATGGCAGCCCACAGACGGTAATGTAATAACCGTTCGACCTATTCTAGGTCTTGACCAAGGATACGAAAACGCAGAGCGAGAAAAAGATCGTAGCGATAAAGGAGTTTGGAAGCTGGGACTAGAAACTCGGCTGCCAAGTGGTGATAGCTGGTACATGGGTGATATAACGTTTCCCTATGCAGGCGGTCAATTAAAATCCGAACCAACTATATCTATCAATACTTCGCCAACACCCTATACAACTATGCCTAGGCAGCAAGTTGAACTGGAGAGTGCAGACGCTGAACTGCTTCTAACTCTGGCCGAGAGCGCTCTCCAGCAGCAACCACAGTAAAATAGTCCCCGACTAGACTAAATTGCTTCAGATGATATTGAAGTACAATAGATAACCTAACTTAGCTCAACCAAGGCGGAGTCCTTGAAGGCTTTGCCGCGACGGATCAGTAGACGGCCGTTTTGGAAGTCAGAGGGTTCGAAGTTTTCGCGGCTGGTTTTTTGGCCGTTAATATTTATGGCGTTATCGTTTATCAGGCGTCGGGCGTCGGTGTTTGATGCGGCAAGGCCGCTTGCAACCAAAGCTTCGATGACTGAGCCGTTTTCTTTGGTTTTGACAGCAGGAATCTCGGTGCGGAGTTGAGATAGAATGCCGCCGGCATCACCAACCGGAATCCTACCGATTAGCACCTCTGTCACGGTCTTGGCAGTTGCCATCTGTTTCTGGCCATGGACAAGACGGGTCACTTCTTCGGCCAGGCGGGTCTGGGCCAGTCGCTGGCCAGGTTGCTTGGCGTGCTCGGTCATGATGCGGGCGATTTCCGGTTTATCAAGCTCCGTAAATATCTTGAGGTAGTCGCTGATGCTGGCATCATCGTTATTGATCCAGAATTGGTAAAATTCCGTTGGCGTGGTTTTGGCGGGATCGAGCCAGATCGCGCCGGCCTCAGTCTTGCCGAACTTAACACCGGTGGACTGGTTGGTCACCAGCGGTACTGAAAAAACGTGCGCTTCGTCACCTGTCTTCCGGCGGATCAGGTCGACACCAGCAATGCAATTTCCCCACTGGTCAGCACCGCTG
>CAZCXO010000001.1:25630-35414 GCA_964502645.1 uncultured Candidatus Saccharibacteria bacterium | reverse complement strand
GTATTTAGGTTCACCGGAATTCTTGTAAGGTGGCTTGTCAGCCAGGAACGGCCCGAGGTCGACATTATCGTCAAAGGTCTTGGCCGGATCAAAGAGCGTGGCGGGCTGCTTAGGCATTACATGTATAATAAATGAAAACACCTCCGGAGTATATGGATTTCAAGCGTAAATTAGCTGCCAGCTGGGTCAAGAACAACTCCTTATTGTCTGTTGGCCTCGATCCCAATATGGACATGTTGCCGGCTCATCTGAGGGGCGACAAGACACCGTTCTTCACTTTCAACAAAACTATCATTGATGCGGTGGCCGACCTGGTCTGCGCCTTCAAGCCCAACTCGGCCTTTTACGAAGCCCGCGGCGCCAACGGCATCGCCGAGCTCAAGCAGACCTGCGACTACATCCAAGACAAATATCCGAAAATCCCGATTATCCTTGATTTCAAACGCGGTGACATCGGCAACACCAACGACCATTACAACAAGTTTGCTTTTGACTATCTGCAAGTCGATGCCGTTACGGTCCAGCCGTATCAGGGACGGCAGGCTGTGCAACCTTTCCTAGACAGGAAAGATAAAGGAATCATGGTGCTTTGCCGGACATCCAATCCCGGTTCTGAAGAATTCCAGGACCTCCAGGTCGCCGGTCACAAATTATATCTGCAAGTTGCCCAGAACGTCGTAGATTATTGGAACGCCAATAATAATTGCCAATTGGTAGTTGGCGCGACCGATCCACAGGCCATGGCCGAGATCCGTGAATTGGCCGGTGATGAAATGGTGTTCCTGGTACCCGGTCTCGGTGCCCAGGGCGGCGAACCCGGTCCCACCGTCAAAGCCGGTCTCAATAAAGCCGGTACCGGCTTGATCATCAACTCCTCGCGCGAAATCATCTATTCCTCAGATGGCCAGGACTTTGCCATGGCTGCCAGAGCCAAGGCTCAAGAATCGAGAGATGCTATTAATAAGTATAGGGAGCAAGAGTGAGTCAAGACGACCAAAAGCGCGACCTGGCCTTGGAGCTGCACCGGATAGGGGCGATCAAGTTCGGCGAATTCACCTTCAAGAGTGGCATTGTCAGTCCGATGTATCTCGATTTAAGGCTATTCATCAGCTACCCGGAGGTTTTGAAAAAGGTCTCCAAGCTCTATGCGGAGCAGCTTAAGGGCCTTAAATATGACCGGCTGGCCGGAGTGGCTTATGCAGCCCTTCCTCTGGCTGGTGCTATCAGTTTGGAATTGGACAAACCTTGGATATTCATGCGCAAAGAAGCTTTCAAAAAAGCCTACGGGCTGGAAAAAAGCCTGGAGGGCGAATATAACAAGGGTGAGACCGTAGTCATGATTGAGGACTTGGTGACTAAAGCTACTTCCCTACTGGAGGCCATTCCTGCCATCGAAGCCCACGGGCTGAAGGTCAAAGACGCCGTAGTGCTGCTGGATTACGAAAAAGGCGGCCGCCAAAACCTGGCTGCCAAAGGGTACAATCTCCATGCCTTCATGACCGTCCGCGAACTGGTCGACATCATGTTCGCCGAGGGCCGTATAGATGCCGCCAAGCACCAACAATCCCTAGAATTTCTGGTAAACTAACCGATCAACTTAGACGTCTTGCACAGGGATGGATTCTACTGGGTGCGCAACACGAAAATCAACAGATTGCTCAACTTCAGCGAATATGGAGCCAAGTCTCTGAAGCTCTTCTTGATTTACTTCTCGGCGCTCCTTCCATATTGTGGCTCCATCATCCTTAATCTCATCTGTTATAACTATCGCACCATTAGTTTCGTTTGAGCCACCAATTTTGAGGGAAAATATATGAACTGGGGAGCTACCCGAGTCAGGGTCACCGATGATGAGCATTCCATTGAAGAGCTCACCGCTTGCACGGTCTAAAAACGGGGATTCCTGCCAGTAAAAGTGCACTATCTCCCCTGTCTGAAGCCTAAATGCCTCATCTATGCTAAGCTTTTCTTCATCTTTATCAACGGTAGTTGTTGCATCCCACAGCTTCCACATTTTGTCACCTAATTTATTAAAGCGATCATAAATTGCGGCTGGTGAAACGTCTTCGCTGCGTTCGTGACTAAGGCCGGATTCATGGTCGTTCATATTGATATTATAATACCTAAATTATAGATTGTCAATGGCTTGGCTCGATCCATTGGCGCGCGTTTTGGAACATTTGGAACCAAGGCGAGTATTCGCCCCAGTCAGCCGGGTGCCAGGACAGTTGTTTGGTCAGCCAGGCCCGTTCGGGGTGTGGCATCAGGATGGTGGCGCGACCGTCAGGGGTGGTCAGGGCTGTGATGCCATCAAGTGAGCCATTCGGATTGGCCGGGTAAGCTTCGGTTATTTGATCTCTGTTATCAACATATTGGCCGGCAACCAGTCCCTGGTCGATTTTACCATTGAATTCGGCTCGGCCTTCACCGTGCGCGACCGGGACCGGCATGATTGAGCCCGCCATGCCTTTGAAGAAAATCGAAGGAGTTTCGTTGATTTTCACGCTGACTAAGCGGGCTTCGAACTGCTCGGAGGCATTTCGGAGAAAGATTGGCCAATTCCCTGCACCGGGGATTAAATCTTTTAGTGTGGCCAGGAATTGGCAACCATTGCAGACACCGAGGCTGAAGCTGTCCGGCCGTTCAAAAAAGTTCTTGAATTTAGCACGTAATTCTTCGTTGAAGAGGATGGATTTGGCCCAGCCCTCGCCTGCCCCTAGCACATCACCATAACTGAAGCCGCCGCAGGCCACCAGACCGGTAAAATCATCCAAGTTAACCCGGCCGCTGATGATGTCGTTCATATGCACATCAACAGCAGTGAACCCAGCCCTGTCGAAGGCCGCAGCCATTTCGACCTGGCCGTTAACACCCTGTTCCCGCAAAATAGCAACCTTTGGTGTGGTGGCAGCATACATACTTTCTCTGTATGCTGTTGAAACACCATTTAGCTTGGGCGAAAGTCCTGGATCATTATCATCTTTAATCACGCTAAATTCCTCATCGGCGGATTCTGGGTTGTCACGGAGTTTTTGGATCTGGTAGCTGGTTTTGCTCCACCAACTTTCCAGCTGCGCTCGGCTGTTTTTGTAGGTGGTTTGGCCATCTTTTATGTTGATAGTTTGTTCTTGATGGGGTGAACCCAAGTAGTAGATATCATCGCCAAAAGCCTGTTTTACTGCATCAATGTCTTTTTCTTTGACCTGGATAACCGCACCCAATTCTTCGTTAAACAGTTTTTCCAGACTGTTGCCTGGCAGATCGGACAGGTCAAGATCCAGGCCGCAGCGACCGGCGAAGGCCATTTCCAGAACGGTGGCCAGCAAGCCACCATCGGAGCGATCGTGATAAGCCAGGATCTTGCCCTGCTGCTTGAGCTCGGTCAGTTTTTGGAAGAACCGTTTAAGGGTTTCAGCGTCGGCATCCGGTGTTTCGTTGCCTAGCTGGTTGTAAACTTGGGCCAGCGCCGAGCCGCCCAACCTGTTCTTTCCCTGCCCCAAGTCGATTAAGAATAAAGCTGATTTGTCTGATAAATCGAGTTGAGGGGTCAGTGTTCTGGCCACAGCTTGAACAGGGGAAAACCCGGAAATGATAAGGGACACAGGTGAAACTACGCTTTTGTCGTCCCAGTCGGTGCGCATGCTGAGTGAGTCCTTGCCCACCGGGATAGTCAGGCCCAGCGCCGGCGCGAAGTCCTCGCCGATGGCTTTGACGCTGTCATATAGTTGTTGGTCCTGGCCGCTGGTGCCGGCCGCGGCCATCCAGTTGGCTGATAGCTTGATGTCTTTAAGATGTTTGATGTCGGCGGCGGCGATGTTCGTGATGGCCTCACCGACGGCCATCCGGGCCGCGGCCGGCGCATTGATGACCGCAAGAGGTGTCCGCTCACCCATTGCCATCGCCTCGCCCTTGTCGCTGTCAAAGCTGACAGCAGTAACTGCGACATCGCTGACCGGCACCTGCCAGGGTCCGACCATCTGGTCGCGCACACTCAGACCGCCGACCGTCCTATCGCCGATCGTTATCAGGAACTTCTTGCTAGCCACGGCCGGCAGCTTAAGAACCCGCTCTATCGCTTCCTCCAACTTGACATTGCTTAGCTTCAAATCAGGGGTTGTTGCAGTTTGCCGTTCGAACTGGCGGGTCATCTTAGGCGGCTTGCCGAACAGCAATTCTACCGACACATCAATAGGCTGAGTTTTGAAAAGCGAATCAGCCACAACCAATTGTTCGTCCTCGGTGATCTGGCCGACGACTTGGAACGGACAGCGCTCACGTTCACAGATCCGTTTGAACCGTTCCAGATCGCGAGGTGCGATTCCGAGGACGTAGCGTTCCTGTGATTCATTGCACCAGATCTCTAGTGGGCTCAAGCCGGGCTCGGCATTGGGAATCTCGCGCAGTTCAACCTTTGCGCCCCTGTCAGAATCGTGCACTAGTTCGGGCAAAGCATTACTGAGGCCGCCGGCGCCGACATCGTGGATGGTGATGATCGGATTTTGGTCACCCAGCACCCAGCAAGCATCGATTACCTCGTTGGTGCGCCGTTCCATCTCGCCGTTGCCGCGCTGGACCGAGGCAAAGTCCAGTTCGGCCTCCTGTTTACCGATGTTCTGGCTGGAGGACGCGCCGCCGCCCAGGCCGATCAGCATTGCTGGGCCGCCCAGTTGGATGATCAGCGAACCGACCGCCAATCGTTGCTTATCAACATGCTGGTCACGGATATTCCCCAGGCCGCCGGCCACCATGATTGGCTTGTGGTAACCCCAGACCGTGTCACCACCGGCCTGCTCATAGGTGCGGAAATAACCCCCAAGATTAGGCCGGCCAAACTCGTTGGCAAAGCTAGCACCGCCGATCGGGCCATTTAACATAATGTCGAGAGCCGAGGCTAGTCGGTCCGGCTTGCCATAGGCTTGCTCCCAGGGCTGCTTAAAACCCGGTATTTCCAGATTGGACACGCTGAACCCGGCCAGACCCATCTTGGACTTGGCGCCCCGACCTGTGGCGGCTTCGTCCCTGATTTCACCGCCGATACCGGTGGCAGCACCCGGGAAAGGCGCGATTGCTGTCGGGTGGTTATGGGTTTCGACCTTGATAACGCTATGGACCGGCTCTGAATGGTAGGCGTATTGGCCTTTTTCATCTGGGAAGAACCGGCCGGCGTCCGGGCCCTTAAGGACAGCGGCATTGTCATGGTAGGCTGACAAAACGTCTTCACCACCCTTTTCGTAGGTGTTCTTGATCATTTTGAACAAGCTCTTGGGTTGTTTCTCCCCGTTGATTACCCAATCGGCGTTGAAAATCTTGTGCCGGCAGTGTTCGCTGTTCAGCTGGGCGAACATCATCAGTTCCACATCGGTCGGATCACGCCCTAACTTGCCGTATTCTTCTCGCAAATATTCGATCTCATCGTCGCTGAGTGCCAGACCCATTTCCCTGTTAACATCGGTCAATTTCGACAATTCGACTTGTTTCAGCGGCTTAGGCTGGTGGGTTTCAAACAGGACTTCGGCGTCAGCCAAGCTTGGCAAGACCGTTTCAGTCATGCGGTCATGCAGCCCAGCAGCTACCTTTTCGTCAAATACAACACCTTGAATATAGTAGGCGATGCCCCGCTCCAGCCGGTTCACTTCTGTTAAGCCGGAATTGTGGGTGATGTCAGTGGCCTTGGATGACCAGGGCGAAATAGTGCCTGGCCGCGGCACTATCAGATACAGCGTGCCTTCAGAGGAGCCTTTGAACGGCGTGCCATATGTGACCAGATCCTTTAGTCGGTCAGCTGCCTGGCCATCAACCAGATGGACATATTCGGCGTCAACGGAGGTGATTTTGGGATCGATGGCTTGCAGTTTGGCGAGCAGTTTGCGGCGGCGGAAGTCAGACAGAGCGGCCACACCCAAGTAAACCTGCACTACCGCACCTCCAGGCTGTCGCCGGCGAAGGTTATATTCTTGGGCTTGATAATAACTTGCTTCGGCCCTTCCTGCACTTCTCCTGCCACCCAGGCCTTCAGACCAACCTTTGCGGCAATGTCGATGACTGACTGGGCTTGGCCATTGGGTGCGTAAATCGCGAAACCGGCGCCCATATTGAAGTTGCCATACATCTCTTCTTCGCTATTACCGGATTGCTCGGCGATGAAGTTGAAGATTTCCGGCACGGGCGGAACTTCTTTAATCAGATATGTAAACGGTTCGGCCGCCCGCATCAACTTACGCCAGCCGTGGCCGGTAATGTTCGATAAGTAATGAATTTCAACATTGTTCATTTGAAGCGCTTTCACCAAGCCAGCGTAAATGTGACTTGGTTGCAGTGCGGCTTCACCCAAGGTCTGGCCGCTCGGCAGCTTAGTCTGATAACCCTCAGGTAATTCATCTGCAATCTGACGGATCAGGCTGATACCGTTAGCGTGAGGACCGCTGGATTCTACCATTATGATCGCATCACTGGCTCGGAGATTCTGCGCCCGGATCAGGTTTTTTTCGTCCTGAATCACACCGAAAGCCGAACCGGCAAACTCCAGTGATCCTTCTGCAACCACGCCCGGCAATGACTGGGTCTCGCCGCCACCCCAGGTTACGCCGGCCACATCACAGGCTGCCCGCCAACCTTTGATGAAATCCTCCGCCAGTTTTTGATCAGTTAACCACTTGTACGAACTCGAAGACCAATATGCATTCAACACCACCGCTATAGCGCCAACAGATACAAGATCATTGATAATGCAAGCGACTGTATCCTGGGCGGTGGCGGCAAAATGTGATTGACCGGTTGCTTTGTAAACAGCTTGGGCGATCAGGCTCTTGGTGCCGAGGCCTTCTTGGACCAGGGCTCCCCACTGTGTACCCATTTTGAAAACATAGGCGGATTCGCCTCTAGTGCCCTCAACTTCTTGATAACCGAACGGCAGGTTGCGCGTTGTTTCGAGGCCCTGTTTTTGGGCCAGGATCTTGAGGGGGTCAGCTAAGGAATAGTCAACAGACTGGTGATAATCCAACTTCTTTGCCACGCGCCGGCTCCTTACTGATTCATTATAGCAGAATCATTAGGGGGTTGCCAGGTTAGGGTTTCGGGGGTATTATAAGGATAAGTGAGTTGCGAGGCTGCCGGCATTGCCATTGGTAACAGGGGCGGTTTCGCCACTTCCTTAGCTAAGCTGTAGGAGCAAGATGCCACTCACGAGCCACATGGACGAATTCAAGGAAAAGTGCGCGGTCTTCGGTATCGTCGGATCAAAAGCCACGCAGCAAACGGGCCTGGAAGCGGCCCGTTTGACTTTTTATGGGCTGTGGGCACTGCAGCACCGCGGCCAGGAAAGCTCCGGTATCGCCAGCAGCGACGGCCAGCGTCTATACCGGCATGCCGCGCCGGGCCTGGTAGCGACGGTTTACCGCGAAGAAGACCTGGAGCAACTGCCCGGGCATGTGGCTATCGGCCACAATCGTTACTCGACCTCCGGTGGCACTGACGACATGTACAACCAGCCTTTCGTGGATCATGAGCACCAGATCGCCTTTGCCCACAACGGCAACCTGCCCGACTGGAGTAAACTGCAGTCGTTCTTAGAGGAACGGGGTATCAAGCTGGATAAGGCCAACGATTCGCGGATGATGTCGATGGCCATCGGCTGTTATTTGGATGATGGGCTTAGCTTGAAAGAAGCCGTCAAAAAAGCCTACCCGTTATTCACCGGTGTTTTCTCCTCTCTGTTAATGAATAATGAGCAGCTGATCGCCTTCCGCGACCGCTGTGGCGTCCGACCCCTGTCAATCGGTAAGCTGGACGATGGCGGCTATGTCATCGCCTCCGAGACCTGCGCTTTCGACACCATCGGCGCTGAATACGTGCGCGACGTCGAGCCTGGTGAAATGGTGATTATCGACAGAAACGGCCTGACCAGCGAACAGGTCGTGGAGCCGGATCCCAAGCTGGATATCTTCGAAATGGTTTACTTTGCACGACCTGATAGTCTGCTGCTGGGTAAGCGCGTTGACTTGTTACGTCAGGAATTCGGCCGGGTCATGGCCAAGGAATTCCCGATCGAAGCTGATGTCATCATCCCGGTACCGGAATCAGCCATCCCAGCCGGCCTCGGCTACTCCCAGGAATCCGGCATCCCGTTTGAGATGGGTCTGATCAAGAACCGCTATATCCACCGCACCTTCATCCGTCCGACTGCCCAACTACGTGAACGCGACCTCAAGATGAAGCTTAACCCGGTCGTCGAACTCATCGAAGGTCGCCGGGTTATTTTGGTCGACGACTCAATCGTTCGCGGCACGACCATGCGTCAGCTGGTATCAATGGTCTTCGAGGCCGGGGCCAGAGAAGTCCATCTGTTAATCAGTTCGCCACCAGTGCGCTACCCTGATTTTTACGGCATCAACACGCCCAAGCAATCCGAGTTGTTAGCAGCCTACATGACAGAACCAGAAATGAAGGATTATGTCGGTGCCACGTCGCTTTCATTCCTGTCATTCGATGGCATGGTCAAAGCTACGGGTCTACCAGCTGACCGTTTCACTACTTCGTGCTTCAACGGCGACTACCCGATTTCCATTGGCCACCGGGCTGAGGAAATCATGAGTCTCAAGCCGGGCGAGGTTCTGCCGCGCTCAACCCACACACCGCCTAAACTGGCCACAGCCCGCAGCTCAAGCGCATGAAACCGCGCCTCGCCATCCTGGCCTCAGGGGGTGGGACGACCGCCGAGGCTTTTATCCGTGCCAGCCAGCGCGGCGACATCAATGTCGATGTGTCTCTGGTCATTGTCAGTCGCCAGGACGCCGGTATTTTTCAACGCATCAAGGATTTGAATAAAGAATTCAGCCTCCGTATCCAAGCTGTTCTTATAAACCATAAAACGCATCCTGCTGCCCACGATGAGACTGTCGATGCCGGAGCCCAGACCGCCGGGGAGGAAGCAGCTATCCTGGCTGCCCTGATCGGCGGCAGCTTCGACCTGGTAGCGCTGATGGGCTACATGAAAAAAATCGGCCCAGCTATCATCGAGGCTTTCGGCTGGTTACCGACCTACACCAGCGCTTTCCAGGCCCGCATGGTCAACACCCACCCTGGCCTGCTGCCGGATACCAAAGGATTTTTTGGCTTGCACATCCAGGAATATGTGCTTGAGCACCACCTGCCCTATGGCGGCCAGACACTGCACGTAGTATCAGAGGAATATGACGACGGACCGATCATCGCCGAGCACAAGGTGCCGGTCGAGCCGGATGACACCCCAGAGAGCCTGTTCGCCCGCGTCCAAGCCGTCGAGAAGAAATACTTGCCCCACGACATCGAGGACTTCATAAAAGCCCGACAAGCCTATAATTATAAGGAACTGAGAGGTACCGAATGGCAGAAGTACTCGTAATCGGCAGCGGCGGCCGTGAACAGGCTTTGGCCTGGAAGTTGGCCCAATCACCTCAGGTGACCAAGGTTTATGTAGCGCCTGGCAATGGCGGCAGCCGCGGCTCAATCGAAAACGTCACCATCAAATTTGATGATGTCGACAACCTTTTGAAGTTCGCTGAGGAAGAACGGATTGATTTGACCGTCGTTGGCCAAGAAGCGGCTTCTGAGGCGGGCGTCGTTGACGCCTTCAAGGCATCCGGTTTAACTATCTTCGGCCCGACCAAAGCCGCAGTCAAGATAGAATCATCCAAGGCCTTTTCCAAGGACCTGATGGCCTCTGAACAGATCTTAACAGCTGAATATAAGAACTTCTCTAATCCAAACGAGGCATTAACGTACGCCAAAAGCCGTTCATTGCCAGTCG
>CAZCXO010000001.1:5848-25530 GCA_964502645.1 uncultured Candidatus Saccharibacteria bacterium | reverse complement strand
TTCTCTAATCCAAACGAGGCATTAACGTACGCCAAAAGCCGTTCATTGCCAGTCGTACTGAAAGCAGATGGATTGGCTGCTGGCAAAGGGGTTATTATCTGTCACACCGAAAAGGAAATTGAAGCTGCCATAGATGAAATCATGGTCAACAAAACCTTTGGCGACGCTGGCAACAAGGTGGTTGTCGAGGATTTTCTAAAAGGCCAAGAAGTTTCAATCCATGCTCTAACAGACGGCCATCGTTCAGCCATTTTCCCACCTTCGCAAGACCACAAACAGATCAATGACGGTGATAAAGGTCATAACACCGGTGGCATGGGCGTTATCGCCCCTGTTAACTGGCTCAACGAAAGCCAGCTGGATTCCATCAACCAAAATGTCGTCCAACCGGCTTTACAAGGCTTACGCGAGAAAAAAGCGTACTTCGTCGGCTGCCTCTACCCTGGCCTAATGATTGATGGTGATGATATCAAAGTCCTGGAGTTCAATGCCCGTTTCGGCGATCCGGAGGCCGAAGTCTACATGCGCCTGCTGGACGCTGATTTATATGAGATCCTAACCGACTGTGCCCAGGGCAACCTCGACCCTTCTAAGGTGAAATGGCGCCCAGGCTTTGCCGTCACTGTAGTCCTCGCCTCTGGCGGATATCCTGGTGATTATAAAAAAGGTCTGCCTATCACCGGTATCGAAGCAGCCGAAAAACTCGATGACATCGTCATCTTCCACGCCGGCACGGCTATGAAAGATGGCAACCTCGTAACAGCTGGCGGTCGAGTATTAAATGTGACTGCAACCGGCGCGACTTTGGACAAGGCCCTCAGCAAAGCCTACGACGCTGTTAAGCAGATTCACTTCGAAGGCATGCACTACCGCACCGACATCGGCCGCCGGCTTTCAAATTAGCTTTTGGCTTGAAGTTGAGCGTCTTTGTCGAGAACGGCGTCGTGTTGTTTCTTGACGAAATCAGCGTATTTTTGGGCTACAGTTTCGTCAGAGAGAGCCAGGATACGGAGAGCCAGGAGGGCAGCGTTCTTACCGCCGTTCTCAGGCATGGTAGCCAAAGGTATGCCTGGCGGCATGGCGATGTTGGAAAACAGCGCTTCGTGGCCATGGCTGTCGCGTTTAACAGGTATGGAAATGACAGGCAGCGTGGTTTGGGCAGCAGCTACGCCGGCCAGATGGGCCGAACCGCCGGCGCCCGCTATTATGATCTTGAGGCCTCGCGAAGCAGCCGATTTAACGTAATCCGAAGTCTCATCTGGGGTGCGGTGGGCCGATAGAACGCGGACCTCATTAGCGACACCGAACTCGTCCAAAACCTTGGCCGCGCCACTCATGATATCCAGGTCCGAATCCGACCCCATAATAATGCCAACTACTGGATCAGCCATCATTTCCTCCCCTTGTCAAGCATAATGATTTCACTTATAGGGTAATTATAACGTATAATAGAGGTAATGGCTATGGCGATCTCGACAACTGATTTCAAGTTTGCCGGGCAGACCGGGTTATATCACGGCAAGGTCCGGGACGTTTACACGATAGGCGATGACAAGTTGCTGATGATTGCGACCGACCGGATTTCGGCCTTTGACGTCGTATTACCAAAACCGATTCCCTTCAAAGGCCAGGTTCTTAATCAGCTGGCTGCTCACTTCCTCGACAAGACCTCGGACATCGTGCCGAACTGGCTGAAGGCCGTGCCTGACCCTAACGTGTCAGCCGGCGTCAAGGCCGAGCCGGTGTTGATTGAAATGATTGTGCGGGGTTGTCTAGTAGGCTCAGCCTGGCGGGAATACCAGGCCGGGACACGTAATCTCTGTGGCAATAAGTTGCCGGAGAGCATGAAAGAATATGACCGTTTTGACCCGGCAATCGTGACGCCTACCACCAAAGCCGATGTCGGCCACGACGAGAATATTACCCCTGAGGAAGCTATTAAAGCTGGCCTGTGCACTGCCGATGAATGGCAGCAACTATCCTATTATGCCCTCAAGCTATTCGCCCGTGGCCAGGAAATGGCAAAGTCCCAGGGCTTGATGTTGGCGGACACCAAATATGAGTTCGGCCGCCGGGACGGCAAAATCATCCTGATTGACGAGATCCACACACCGGATTCTTCCCGTTATTTCTATGCTGATAGTTATGAGGCCTTCGTAAGCGGCAAATCCACTGACAAACCCAAGCAACTATCCAAGGAGTTCGTGCGCGAGTGGTTGATGGAGCGCGTTTTCAGCGGCCAACCAGGCGAAAAGATGCCTGACTTACCCGATGATTTCATCAAGCAGGTTTCAGATCGCTATATCGAGTTGTTCGAGAAAGTTAGCGGCGAGAAGTTCGCTAAAGCCGATACCGATGATGTTATGGAGCGAATTGAGACGAACATTAATAAATACCTTGGGCAGGTAGCATGAAGCCGATCCAACTACCAGCCGTGTCCCCCAGCGCCAACTATAGCGCGCTGGATCCGCTGGACGCCCGCTATTATGACCCAGAGGTCGCCAAATACCTGTCTGAAAGTAGCCGCCTGGCCTATCAGGCCTATGTCGAGGCTGCCCTGGCCCAGGCGCTGGCTGAATTCGGCATCTGTTCGCAAGAGGTTGCCGACCAGATTGAAGCGGCCACGGCCAAAGTCACCGCCGAAATCGTCGCTGAAGAAGAAAAAACCACCAAGCACGATATCAAGGCCCTGGTTAATGTCATCAAGCGTGATCTGCCAGATGAGGCCAAGCCCTACGTGCACTTCGGTGCGACATCTTATGACATCGTGGCCACGGCCCTGAGCCTGCAACTCCGTGATGCTGTTAATCATACTGTCCTGCCTCGCTTGATTGAACTTGAAAGAACCCTGCTCGACCTGACCAAGCGCTATGCCGAAACCGTCCAGGTTGGCCGTACCCATGGCCAGCATGCCGTGCCTGTGACATTCGGCTTTGCCATGGCTGAGTATGTCAGCCGTCTGGGCAGCAGCATCAATTCGATCAAAGTCCTAAGTGGCAAACTCAAGGGCAAGTTCTCGGGCGCCGTCGGTGCCTATAACGCGCTAAGCCTGTTCGTTGATGACCCGTTAGACTTCGAGCAGAAACTATTGGCTAGGCTGGAGCTGGAGCCGGCACCCTACTCTACGCAGATCATCCCGGCCGAAAACTACATCCGTCTGATTGACGAACTGGTAGTTACGGCTGGTGTCATGGCCAACCTGGCCCACGACATGCGCCATTTGCAACGGTCCGAGATCACTGAGGTCCGCGAGGCTTTCGAGGAGGGCCAGACCGGTTCTTCTACTATGGCCCACAAACGTAACCCCTGGAACTTTGAGAACGTCATCAGCCTGTCCAAGCAGGTCACGGCCCAGGTCGTCAATGCCAACCTGAACCTGGCCAGCGAGCACCAGCGCGACCTGACCGATTCGGCCTCAGCCCGGTTTTACCCGATTGTCTTTGCCTCATTAGCATCGATGGCAAAACGTTTGCAAAACGCTATGGCAAAATTGGAAGTTGACGAAGACAATATGAGACGTAATTTACACATGAGTGCGGGGGCTATAGCGGCTGAGCCGCTCTATTTACTACTGGAAAAGTACGGCCATACCACTGCGCACGAAGCCGCCAAATCATTGGCTCTCCAAGCGCTCGACTCCAACCGCCCACTTTACGATGTCGCCAGCCAAGACTCCGGTATCGCTGATTATTTTGCCAAATTTACTGATAAAGAAAAACAAATCCTACAATCACCCGAAACTCATTACATTGGACTAGCCGCCAAAAAAGCCCTATCCACCCACGATTATTGGCAAGAACACCTCACATAAATCAAAAGAGCAGCATTTGCTGCTCTTTTGGATCCGGATTGCCGCGAACTAAACCCCGACCATGCGACTAATACCGCGATTGGTTGCGAACCAAGTTGGCCGGGTTCGATCCCCGGTGCCTCCACCAGACAGGCCTAGTGCATGTAGAAGCCACGGCCTATCTTATCGGGGACCATGGCAACGCTGACACCACTCTCGGCTAGGGTTTTTATGACGGCTTCATCGCCGACGGAGCCGCTGGAAGTCAGAATGGCTTTGACGCCGGCTTTGGCCAGTGATTCCGGACCATCTGGAAATGGGAAAAAGCTGTCACTGTAAGCTACTGATCCGGCTAGCTTTTGCTTATCCAAGGCGATCTTCAAGATAACAGAATCACCCTCTCTGCTGAGTTCGGGAAAGTTGTTGGTTGTGCGGGTCAGGGCTAGCTGGGCGGCACCGACGCGGTCCTGCTGGCCAACGCCGTTGCCGATGAGCTGGCCGTTCTTAACGAGTGTGATGGTGTTGCTGTTGGATGTGCTGCCAACGGCCCAGGCCAATACCAGGTCGCGTTTTTGTTGATCCGTTAATTCGCCATGGAGTTGCATATAGTCGGCTGAGAAGTCGAGTACAAAATCGTAATTAGGTTGCTCGAGCGTACCGCCGCGGACTGGCCGTCGCCGGCGGCTGGTGTCGAGCGACTTGACAGATAGCTTGGCCAGGGCCGGATTGATGACAACGCGAAGCTTATTGCGGCTTAATAAGGACAAGGCTTGGTCGGAAACCGAAGCGCCGATTACGCCGTCCAACAGTCTTGGTTTGTCCGAGTCCATGGCATGATGTAGCAGGGCTTCTGCCTCGGACTGGTCGATGTCGCCGTTGATCATGATGACACCACCGAAAATGGCGCGGGTGTCGCCTTCCAGCATTTTCTTGATAACTTCGACGTGGTTGTCGGCGACAGCGGCCCCGCAGGCATTGCCATGTTTGACGCCGGCGGCGATGGCTGGCACCTGGCCGAAATTCTTGTCAAAACCGGCGGCGACATGTGTAACGGTCTGCAAAAGGCGGTCTATATCTGTCATATTGACGTAACTGCGCTCCATGCCTTGGACATGCTCGAACCGGTCAAGCCCAAGTGGGTCAACAACCTCTCGATTATCAGCGTAAAAGGCTGCTTCCGCTTGCCACGGGTTCTCTCCGTATTTAGTAGGAGAATTTAACTTGGCGAGTGAGCCGCTGATGGCTGTACCGTTCAAATATTGCGCCGAAGTTAACACATAGTGCGCTACTTCATACTCTGCCCGAGCGGCCAGATCTTTTAAGAACCTCACCTCATCCGGCTTACCAGCTTTCAGCCAGTCAAGAACGGGTTGTCGCTGGTTGGCATGCGACAGCACGATCCGCTGGCCTTTGGCCGCGGCCCTGAGCAAAGTCGGGCCACCGATGTCGGTCTTTTCAATGATGCCGGAATCATTGCTCCCCTCGGCTATGGCAGCCTCGAGTGGATACATATCAACGCAAACTAAATCTATAAGCGGTATATTAAGCTTTGTGAGCTCCGTTATATCCTCGGGGCGGTCCTTATCCGCGAGCAACCCAGCAGCTAACTCGCGCGACAGCGTCACGACTCGGTGGCCGAGAATGGCTTGGCCACCAACGAGCTCGGCGATGTCCTTGACCTCTATACCGGCCGCCTTAATGGCCTTGGCCGTACCACCCGAGGCATACAATTCCCAGCCGAGTTCGGCCAGGCTACGGGCAAATTCCTCAATCCCGGCCTTGTCGTACACCGATAACAGGGCGATTCCCTTAGACTGACTCATCTGTACTTATTATCGTATACTTTTAACGCTATAACAAGTTAGTCTTGGGGGCTCAGCGACGTTTCGACCGGGGCTTCGGCCTCCTCTCGGATCAGCAGTTCCAATTCCTCGCAATGTAGCAAGAAGTCATCACGGGTTTGAAACTCGGTGTCTTGAGCGAACAAGGCTAGGAAATCCAAGGTACTTCTATCAAATCGCCAAGCTTGGGCTATTTCCATTATCGTCCCGGCGCTCGTTGGGAACGGCATCGACAACCGAGCCAGCCAGAGTACATTATTGATCCGCGGTAATGTCCGGTTGTAAATCATAAGCACCTCCTTCGCTATCTAATGGCAGGGCTAATTATGTAACGAAAGCTAAAGCGGGACAGCTATTTATATCACTGGCTGCTTGTGATATTCCTCACAACTGTCGGTATCTGCTCGATGACGTCTGAGGCAATCATACCGGGTTCGGATTTTTCAGCCGAGGCCAGATCACCAGCCAACCCGTGTAGATAAACTCCATATTTTGCTGCTTCAAAGGCTGGCAAATCCTGGGTCAACAATCCCGCGATCACCCCTGTCAATACATCGCCCGTCCCGGCTGTGGCCAAACCCGGATTACCGGTGCCATTAACATAAAACTTGCCTTCCAAGCCTGCGACCAAGCTATGATGACCTTTCAAAACGAGTGCAACTCCTAAATCTTTGGCGGTGGCTTTGACTAATGCCTCTCGCTCAGGTTTCGCTTCGGGAACCCCATGCCCAAGCAATTTGGCTAATTCGCCTTCATGCGGTGTCAAAACAATAGCCGGGTTATTTTTGGCAGCTTCTTTTAGCAGTGATAAATTGCTGTCAAATGCCACTAAGCCGCCAGCGTCCAGCACCACGGGCAGTTTCAGGTGTGGCAAAAGCTCTCGGACCAAATCGCTTTGGTTTGAATTTAATCCAGGGCCTATAGCCGCTACTTTCACTTTGCGCTGACTGATGAAATCGAGCACGGATTTAACGTCAAATAATCTAAGTGCCATGACTTCCTTGATCCGCCGTTCTAATTTGTCGATGACATCAGGTGTAGAAGCAATCGTGACCAGCCCTGCCCCGCTGCGTAAGGCTGCCATGGCTGCCAACAACGGTGCCCCAACCATGCCAGGCGAACCACCGACGACCAGAACATGGCCATAATCATACTTGTGGCTTTCAGGGTTTCTGTTAAATATTGCCTTCAAGCCCTCTATATCCTGGGGATTCATAAACCCATGATAACAGAGATGTAAAATTAGATACTTGACACTTTTGAAGCGGCGACTATACTTAACCAGTAGGTTAAGTATTATGACAACAACGGAGCAAATCGATCAGGCTTTCAGCGCGCTCAGCCACGCCAAGCGACGTGGCATGGTATATACTTTGTCGTTCCGTCCGGCCACTGTCAGTCAACTTGCAGAGGAATACGATCTATCTCTACCGGCCATTCACAAGCATATCCGTGCCTTAGAAGAGGCCCAATTGATCCAACGCCGCAAAGTTGGTCGCACTAACTTCGTCGCCCTTGATAAGAAGACTTTGCGGACTGCCCAGGACTGGATCATGCAATTTCGAACCGACTGGGGCAATACTGAAGAAAGCCTGGAGAATTACATTGACCGACTTAAGTGAGAACATGACCTGCTCAGTTGGGCAGATGATGTTAATTAATAAGCTCTAACGAGCAGGAAGGAGTAAGATGAAAAACTTCGTGTACATCTACTATAACAAAGGCAATATCGGGGATGTCCCCATGGATGAGGTCAAAAAGGACTGGGAGGCCTGGTTCGGCCAACTTGGCGACAAGCTAGTCGATGGCGGTAATCCGTTCGGCGATAAGCCCAAGGCCGTTGACAAGAGCGGCGTCATGGACGTCAAGGATATGCCAGCCAGCGGCTACTCGATCGTCAAGGCCAGCAATATGGACGAGGCCGTCGAGATGGCTAAGGGCTGTCCAGTCATCGACGCTCCCGGCGCCGTCTGCGTCTACGAAACCTTCCCGATGTAGCCAACTCTGTTGGCAACCTGAATCTAGCCTGTGCAGCTTGGTATGGGCTAGTTTTCTGTGTATAACTTTTTATATAAGGAATTTTGGGCAGCTCCTTAGTCTGCCTTAGATATATTATTAGTAATTGTACGTTGAGCTGGAAGAGTTGCTGTTGGATTGTGACGGTGTCGAAGACGAAGAAGAATCGGATGAGCTGGAGGTGGTTGTCGGCTTAGCGACTGTGAAATTCTCAACGCCATTTCCTGTCACCTGCCCTGTGCTGTCACTGATGAAGTAGTACAGCGGCATGCCGTTAAATGTGTACTGGGTCTCACCGTTGTCGCTGCGTTTGAGCGTACCGACGCCGGCCGGCAGGTTGCTGGTTGAGCCCTTATCCACATAGGCCGGCCAGTCAGTCAGGCATGAGCCCGTGCAGTTGCTGACTCCTGTGGTGTCCGAATTGTAGGTATACAATGCCTTGCCGCTGGGGTCAGCCAGATATTGGCCGAGCTTGGAATCGGTCTTGGTCGTCAAAACCGAGTTGTTAACGGCAGATGCCTTTTGGCTGGAACTGCTTGAGGACGCTGGCGTAGTCTTGGATGATTTATGGAATATCGCATACCCTCCGACAGCTAATACGATGATAACGATGATACCCACTACTATAGAATTGCTTTTTTTCATGCACCCTCCGAATTCGTTGATACTTCTATTATATAGTTAGTTTCAAGCCCGGCTACTTGCCTTCTTTGGCCATGAACTGCTTGACGCTAGCGACAGTGTCCATGAACTGGGCGGGAAAGACCACGGTACTGCTTTTGTCCGAGGCGATCTCGGTCAGGACCTGCAGGTTGCGGAGCTGCAGGGCTATCGGGTGCTCAGAGATGACGTCGGCGGCTTTGGCCAGGGCGTCCGCGCTGAGCTGCTCGCCTTCGGCGGCGATGATCTTGGCCCGCTTTTCGCGCTCGGCCTGGGCACCGGCGGACATGGCGCTTTGCATGCTGGCTGGCAACTGGATGTCCTTGAGCTCGACCATGCTGACATATACGCCCCAGGCCTCGGTCGTCTTGTCCAATATATCCTTGATGGCTTCGTTGATCTTGACCGTCTGGCTTAGCACATCATCGAGCATGTTCTGGCCGACGACATTACGGACGGTGGTCTGGGCGATCTGATAAATAGCCGAAGCGACATCTTCGATCTGGACGACTGACTTAACCGGATCAGACACTTGGTAATAAGCTACCGCCGCGACATCGATAGAAACGTTATCCTTGGTAATGATTTTCTGAGAATCGACCGGCAGCGTCACGATACGCATGTTGATTTTGCGCATCTGATCAATGACAGGAATAATCAGGCGCAGGCCGGGCTCACGGACATTGCCGTGCAATTTGCCCAATCGGAAAACGACACCACGCTCATACTGGTTGACGATCCGGATGCCACCTATAAGAATGATAAAAACGAAGAAACCTATAAATACTAGTGCTCCGCCCATATTTTTCCCTCCTTCTTATCCTTAGTTTGTACCCAAAACTAATCTTTGGCAAGTGTGCCTATCTTGTTATTCCTTATTGTTGCCCGGCCGGCTTGAACGGCAATGGCTGACCACAGCTGGAATTATTGGGTTGATTTGCGAAGCGGGCGCTGATCCAGCTGATGACTTGGTCGGCACTGGCGTTCGGAATCTTCTGGTGGGCGACATCGTTAAGCCAAAGCGTTGAGAGGTTTGAATCTGCCTTGCAAGCTGTCTGAATGTAAAGTGCGGTAGTGTTTGGCAGGACGACCTTGTCGGTCTTGCTCTCGATGACGAACAACGGTTGGTTAGGATTTAAAACAGGGGCTGATTGAAGTTCGGCCATAGCTCGCCAGTCCTGCAGGCTGAGAGGATTGACGGCGAAGAATTTCTGGCCCAGCAAATCCCTTATCAAGCCGGCAATCGTCGCTCTGGCGATACAGTGGTTAGCGATCCGCTGGTAATTATTGCGGCCGTCAGAGGTCAATAGGGATGAAACGTTAAGGTTCGGATTGGCAGCTGGCCAGGAGATGGAAATCAGCGGGCCGATCACCCAGTCGGCTACGGTGCCGTACTGCTCGTTAAGGAGAGGTACCAGTTCGGCGGCCGGTGCTGACGCCACCGTGCCCAGTAATTGCAGCTCAGGAGCGTAAGCGGTCGCCTGGTTGGCACTGAACAGCGCCGAGTTGCCGCCCTGGGAGTGCCCCCAGATGACGAAGTTATTGCTGGCGTGTGCTTGGTGCAGATCGCGAACCGCCCGAACGCTGTTCAGGACATCCCGGGCCTCATCACCGCCGACCAGGTAGCCTTGGGTCCCAGGCGTGCCAAAGCCGGCATAATCCGTTGCAGTGACCACCCAACCCTTCTTCAACATGGTGTTTACCCAGGCGATATTACCTACTGGATTGCTGGTTCGGGATGGCGCGCAGGAATCACCCAAACCGAGCGTGCCATGGGCCCAGGCCACGACCGGCCGCGGCAGCCCAGCATGGCTGTTGTTAGGAATGAACACCATACCTGATGAAAACGTATAACTGTTATCAAATCGCTGCGTCCTATAGAGGACTCGGATTGCCTTGCCATCACTAAGCTTGATGCTTAGCGGTTCCTGCCTGACTACCTGTCCGAGCGGACCTCCCGGCGGCAGACCGGCAGTGTCATAAAAAGTCTGCAAGCGTGCTTGGTGGATAGATGTGATGACGGTTGTTGAAACTGACCAGACCGTGATCAACAATATGAAAGCCAAAAAAACCACCAGTGAATGTCGGATGTGGCGATGACGGCTTAAGAAATGCTTTGCCCTTTTGGTTTTTGGCTTACCACCCATGGGCTGATTCTAGCATATGAAAGTAACGGCGGACAGATTACGGTTATGTTTAAAGAAAGTGGCAAAAAAATCAAAAATCGGAGATTGTATGTATAATACAGAGGTACTAATTGTTTCACTAAGCTATGAAAAAGATTTCCGTAGTCGGTTTGGGATATGTGGGATTGCCCTTGGCATTGTTGATAGCCAAGAAGGGCTATGATGTCGCTGGCATAGACTTGGACCATGCCAAGGTGGAAAAAATCAACCATGGCCAGGATCCGATCGGCGAAGCCTACATCCAGGATAATATCGTTGATACACGGCTGAAGGCGACAACCTCGTCGAAGCCTATAGCTGAATCGGACATCGTAATAGTCTGTGTACCGACACCGATTAAGAACGGCGGCCATCCCGACCTGGCGCCACTGAAAGGTGCTGTCACGATGCTGGCCCAGAGCCTCAGGTCGGGATCATTAGTTATCATCGAGTCGACTGTCAACCCTGGCGTTTGCGACGACGTCATCATTCCTCTGATTGAGTCGACTGCGCATCTTATGATTAATAAGGACTTCTGGGTGTCACACTGTCCGGAGCGGATCAACCCGGGCGACCATCGGTGGAACGTCGAAAACATCCCGCGCGTTGTCGGCAGCAGCGATGATGTCGGCTTGAGGCTGACAGCTGAATTCTATGAATCCATTATTGATGCGCCGGTCAGACCAATGGGCACCCTCAAGGAAGCCGAGGCGGTCAAGATTGTCGAGAACTCTTTCCGCGATATCAACATCGCCTTCGTCAACGAGCTGGCGATGTCTTTCACCAAGCTTGGTATCAACATCAACCACGTCATCGAGGGCGCCGCCACCAAGCCGTTCGGCTTTTTGCCGCACTTCCCCGGCGTCGGTGTCGGCGGCCATTGTATCCCTGTCGACCCCTATTACCTGATCGAGTACGCCCGCGGCTATGGCTTTGAGCACGAATTCATGTCGCTGGCCCGGACGATTAATAACCGCATGCCGGAATTCACAGTCGACCGGCTGATCGAAGGCCTCAATGAAGTCCGCATCCCTATCAAACATGCTTTGATTACTGTTCTCGGCATCTCATATAAGTCAAATGTGGCCGACGACCGCGAAAGCCCGGCGTACAAAGTTATAAAGATCCTAAAAGCTAAGGGTGCCAGGGTCGAAACCTATGACCCCTACTTTCCTGATAAATCGACGGCCGATAGTTTGGAAAAAGCTATCAAAGATAAGGACGCGGTTGTGATCGCCACCAGGCATGATGAGTTTCAAGAGCTGCCGAAACTGCCGATCAACGCCAAAGTCCTGGTTGACGGCAAGAATATGTTCAACCGTGATGACATCAGCCGGTTAGGCATTGTCTACAAGGGGCTTGGAACTTAACTGGCGGATGTATTCGGGTTCGTATTCCTGCCAACCGTCCGTCTTGTAATCAATTAGCCGCTGGATGCCTTCTTCGAGACTGATGAAGCGCCGCCTGAGAAGGCTCCTCATCTTGGTCGAGTCTGGTTGGCGCCGGGTCATGTCACCCTCTTTCAGGGCTGGCAGATGGACTATATTTGATTTGCCGCCGGTAGCCTCAATGATCGCTTCGGCCAGCTCGTTAATGCTGACCTGATCTTCGTTACCGATGTTTATGACATTGTTCAGCGCCGATTCGTCAGTCATGGCATTGATGGTGGCCTGCACGTTATCATCGACGTATAGGAAAGTACGGGTCTGTTTGCCATCGCCGTAGACGGTCAGGTCCCGGCCGGCCAGAGCCGCGTCGAGGAATTTGGACATCACAAAGTCTGAGCTTTGACGCGGGCCGTAGGTGTTAAAGAAGCGGAAAATAGTGTAGTCCAGTCCATATTCCTGCTTATATGACCTGAGATAGGCTTCGCCGACGTTCTTGACGATGGCGTATGGCAGACGGGCGTTGAGCGCTGTCCTTTCCTCGTGCTGGGGGATTTCGACCGGCTCGCCGTAGACCTCCGATGATGACGCGAAGAAAACCCGCTTGACTCCCGTGGCCTTGGATAAGTCGAGAATGTGTCTCATGCCCTCGATGTCGTGCAGGACTGACAAAGGGTTTTGCATGGTACGTTTGACGCCGACAACAGCAGCGTAGTGATAAACATAGTCGAAGCTGCCGGGATAAAATAGTTTGGCAATTTCGCCGAAGTTGTTGACGTCGGCTTTGACGAACTTGACGTTTGTCCGTTGGCCGACGTTTTCCAGCAAGCCGGTAGCCAGGTTGTCAACCACCGTCACCGTGTTATTGGGAACTACCGATAGCCGGTCAGCCAAATGGCTGCCGATGAAACCAGCACCTCCAGTAATTAAGAACTTAGCCAAGGTATGTCCCTCTTTTTTCCTTAGCCCACCTTAGCCCTAAAGTAACATAGATTTGCCAAAAAAGTAAACACTAGCTTGTTGTATATCTTGCATCAATGATATATTTTAGATAAAATGTCCAATTAATGAAGGCGTCAGCTTGGCCGATCGGCATCAGTTTCGCATTTTGGGGCATCGTCGGCCTTATCCGCTTGATTTGGCAAAAGTTCCATCCATCCAGGAACTATCGCAAGAACACTTATTCCGTATCTGATATCGCGGTCGTGCTGCCGGCCCACAATGAGGAAACGGTCATCCGCCATTCCATCCAGGCCATCAAGCGCTCAGTCGATGCCAGCCAGATTTATGTCGTATCCGACGGTTCGACCGATAAGACTTACCAACTGGCCCGTAAGGAAAAATGTCATGTTTCCAAGCTGGAGCCGGGTCGCGGCAAGGCCCGGGCCCTGGTATATCTGTTCAAAACACATGAGCTATTTGATAGGTACAAACTGATCTTTATTGTCGATGCTGATACCAACATCGATACCGGCTTTGTGCCGCGGGCCCTCAAGTTGTTGAACGACCCTGATATCGTGGCTGTTTTCGGCAGCGCCCGGATCCGTTGGCCGCAGCATATAAGGCCGACCTGGAAGTATTATCTGATATCCTACCGCGAACGTCTCAACCGGACACTGCAGTACTTCCTGATTTACGGACAGACCTGGAAATACACCAATGCCAGCTTCGTCATCCCAGGCTTCGCGACGATTTACCGGTCTGACATCTTAAGCCAGCTCGAGATCGATACACCCAACCTGCTGATCGAGGATTTCAATCTGGCTTTTCAGGTCCATAAGCGCAAACTGGGCAAGATCGGTTATTCGCCAGCCATGATCGGCTGGGACCAACACCCTGACAACCTGCGGGATTATTGGAAACAGGTGCGGCGCTGGAACATCGGTTTCTTCCAGACCGTCAAGATGAACAGGTTTTGGCCGTCGCTTTTCTGGCTGTCGCTGTTGGTCTTCAGCATCGAGGTGATATTAAACTCCATCTTCGTCTTGTTCCTGCCGCTGGTCGTCTTGTACATTATTTCCGGCCATCTGTCAGGCCCGATATTTGAAGCCTATCACCGTTTTTATGTAACTTACGGGCCATTCAAGGGGGCCAGCCTGGCTGTGATTCTGATCGCTGTCTTTCTGATGGACTATATTTCGACTACCGTTATCGGGCTGATCAACAAAAAACCCCAATTCGCCATTTACGGCCTGTTTTTCTTCTTCATGCACTATGTGACCTCGTTGATCCTGCTCAGTTCGTTGATTCCTGGCTTCTTTGGCAAATCCGATGGCCGCTGGATTTCGCCGGCCCGCCGTGTCGAGTAGTTACTGGACGGCCTTTACCGCCGGCCAGATACCAGGGTCTTCCTCGCCCAGATGCCAGAACGAAATGCCGCCTACGCCGGATTGTCGTGCCAGCTGGAGCTTTTGCTGGACGGATCTGGTGCCCTCGAACCAGACTTGGTGTGTCTCTCCATCCTGATCATAGGTGAAGTAAGATGACCCGGCCGTAGCATCCCACTTAAGTTCAGTGTGATGCTGGACTAACAGGTCCTGTTCGCTTTTGTAAGTGACATCGGCGGCCTGGCTGTCGCTTCCCTCTGTCCAATCGTAGCCATAAAGCGGTACACCCAACAACACCTTGTTCATGGGCACTTGTTTGGATTTGAGATAGCCGATGGCTTTGCTGACCCATTGATAAGACGCGACCGGCCCAGGATCGCTGCTACTTTCGTGCTGGTCGTAGGCCATCAACTGCATGAAATCGGCCGATTTGGACAAAGCCTTGGCATCCTGGAACTGATAGCGCTGCTCAGTTTCCCTGTCAGTCACCGGGTGCAGGGCCAGGCTGAGCTGCTTGTGTTGTTGATGTAAGCGGGCGGCCAGCTGGTTCATGAAGGTGGTGAAATTAGCCCGTTGGTTGGCCGCGACCTGTTCATAGTCGATGTTGACGCCATCAAATGGCAGCCGGTTCAGGACTGACATGATGTCATCGATGTGTTGACGCCTGCTGCTGTCATCGCTGATGACCTTTTCGACCCGGCTGGAATCCCAGGTCTCGCCGCTCTGCTCGCCTAGATTGGTCAGCGTGAAAAAGACCTTGATGTGATGCGTGTGGGCCAAGGTTAGGATAGATGAATCCTCCTGGGCGTATTGGTACTTGGTAATTTTTCCATCAGCGTCGATGTAGTACCAGAACAGCGCCAGCTGATTAAGCTGACCGGCGTGATCCGCAAATGATTCGACGCCGGCGGCTTGATCCCAATACGGTATCGCGCCCCTGATGACCAAGGGGTATTTAGAGGTAGCCGGCTTGGGTGCTGGTGGTGGCTGTGAAGATTTGATAAACAAAGTATATATGGCTCCCGCCAGCAAAATCACTAAGATCATAGCCGCGATTATTTTCTTTGACATGACTCCCTAATCCCTTACGATTGAACGGGCTTGCTCCAGGGGGACATTCATCAAAAGGTCGATGATCGACAGGTTAGGCAGAAAGCCGTGGTTTTTAACGAACTGTTGCGGATATTCGGTACAGGTCCAATTCTGCTCGGTAATCTTAACGCCGCTCCGCTTGAAGTAGCCGCTATCCATATAGGCCTGTTTGGCCGTACCACCGCAATAATCTTCGGTGGCCCCGACTTCCTGGCACAGGCCGATCACTTTCTCATTAGCCGTGGCATTGGGATTCTGCTTGTAGAACCGGCTTTGGCTGCCCAGCTTGATGCTTTTCAGCCTGAAATCAGCTTGATGGCTTAAGAAGTTGCTCAGTGCCGCCGGTGTCAGACTGCTGTCAAAAGTCTGCGTCAAGCCTGCCAGCAATCCGAGGACCCACAGTGTGCCGGCGATGTTCAAATCTGACAGCGATTTGTGATCTGCCATGATGATGCTCTCCAGCTGGGAGTAGACGCTTTCGAACTGCGGCGCCCTGGAATAAGCGAAGAAAATCGTTTTAAGATGCTGTTGGCGCCATGATCCGTCAGCGCCCAGGCGGGTTTGGTAGATAGGTTTTAGGCCATCATGCTCGACAGGCAGGTTCAGCAGGTACAGGCCGCTGCTGGTCTTGATCGGGCTATGGGCCTGGAACGACGGCCCGCGCTGGCCGTCGGGATACTTATGGCTTTTGACGTACTGGGCATCGTCCCTGATCATGAAGACGTCGGTATTGAGGATGCGGTTAAAGTAATGTAAGCGTGGAAAATACTGAGGCTGGATACCCGTGTAGCGCGCTATCTGGGTCGCCGTGGCTGCCATTATTACTCTTTGACCCCCACCAAGAAACGATAAACCATGTAGCTTTCCGCAAACTCGACGCCGGCCGCCAGGCCCAGTACATTGGAGATTTTTTCAACCGCTTTCGGCGTACGTTGGTGGCCTTTGCCCCTGACCTGCGAAGTATACAGGCCTAAAGCCCTGGATTTGGCAGCCAGATCAGCAGTGTTTAATTCCAGATGAAAGCTGAGGTTTGACAGCTGCGGTTCGGCCCACGCTGCCGTGAATACCGACCGGTAGCCCAAAACCACACTGGGATTATACTTGTCCGTCAAAGGTGTCGGCCGGGTGGCGGCAAAAACGGCCTCGGCGCAGGCCCGGTGATCCTGGTTGTAATCCTCAGCCATAGTCGTGGCCAGAATCGTCGGCTTGAATTCGTGGATATATTTTTCAACCAAGCCGATCAGTTTGAGTTGCGGTACATGATCCAACTGAAGATGATACCCATTCCCTGCCAAAGCGATTGCATATTCAAAACCCAAACTCTTGGCCACACTTTCGATTTCTCTGATCCTCTCGGTCTTAGTTGACAGACCTTTGGCCGAATAGTCCTTGGTGTCGCCCACCGTCATGAACAGCACGAAGACACTACCGCCACCGTCCTTGACCCGCTTGATCAGCCCACCACAGCCCAGAACCTCATCATCAGGGTGAGGTGCTATCGCCAAAAGCCGTTGTTTATTAAGATTAAGCATTAACCGCAAAACTCCGATCAACTTAAGCATTCAGACACTTAAGTCCACAAGTACGTAACCCACTCTTAATAAAATATTACCTAATAATAGCCAACCAGTCAAAGTAGTTGTAAAAAATCCAAGCGGCTATTACTTGAGGCGGCTGGTTCTGGTCATCACCCGCAAGTTTGCCAGGTAGGCCGCAGGGGTCACGTAAGGATGCTTCATCAGGTAGTTGAGATGGCGTTCCACGAACGTTAATCCCATGCCCGTCTGGGAGGCGTATGATCCCTTGGTATCGTAAGACGGGCTATCAACCATGAGCCGGAGCTCCCGCTGAGCATCGACCCCAGCCGGTGTTTTTAAAAACTCCTGCTGGCTTAAGATACGCATTGCTCAGACTCCCTTCTTGGGCTTCTTTATCTCTTTTCGGCCACGGTCTTTGGGCATGGGTTCACCCTCTCTTGGTTACCTGGAGCATTTAATATCGTGGGCTGCGGTTATCAGTAAACTTCTTTGATGGACCGAATGAGTTTCTTGGTTGGTCTTCGCGGGGGCGGGCGGCGTTCACCATGATCGGGCGGCCGCCTATCTCTTTGCCGTTCAATTCCTTGATTGCTTCCTGAGCCTCGGCTTCGGTACTCATCTCTACAAAACCAAAGCCTTTGGATTGGTTGGAGAAACGGTCCACGATTACTTGCGCGGATTCTACCTTGCCTACTGCTTCGAACATTTCCTTTAACTGGTCGTCCTTGACGGCATAACTTAACCCGCCAACGTATAACTTAGTTGCCATTGATACTACTCCTTGCTTGTCGAAGGGAACCTGGCAACCTTATGAGTAGTCAGCTAGCTGCGCCCTAAAAACGATTTAAACTTGAATGCTAGAACAATTCTTAATAAATATATAGCAGCTATATTTCTAGTACCTGTTTATTATACCACGCCCAACAGATAACCGGGCACGGCTACCCCTATTGGGCTTTTAGCTTTTTCCGCTTTGCAACAGGCGGATTGGTCAATGGTAATTTAACGTAGAAAGTGGTACCGCGGCCTTCCTGCGACTCGAACCAGATCCTGCCATTGATCCGCTCCGTCATGGCTTTGACGGTGTATAGGCCGAGTCCCAAGCCAGTCGATTCTTTTTCCTGGGCATTGGAAGCCCGGTAAAGTTTATTGAAGATTTGAGATTGCTCGGTCTTGGGTATGCCGTAGCCAGAGTCTATAACCTTAATTAAAATGCTGCTCCCCTGATTGTCCACGTCTAGGCTAACCCCGCCCTTAGCCGGAGTGTATTTAATGGCATTATCGAGCAGATTCTGCAGAATTATCCGGAATATCCTAGGGTCAAGTCTCACCATTTTACGCTTAAGCTTGAACCGTGTGGCGATATGGATGGACTTCTCCTCCGCTTTTGGGTTGAGGTCTGCTAGCACGCCGTTGATAAGTTCCGAAATATCCACCTGCTCAGGCTTGACGACTAAGGTTCCCAGCTCCAGGCGCGAGGTTTCGAGCAAGGCGTTAACCAGTTCGACCATACGCTGGTTAGCACTATAGGCTTGCTTAAGATGCTCTGCTGCCGTACCGGTTAAATCGGTATTTTCCATTAATGTTTCCAGATACCAACGACTCGTGGAAAGTGGCGTCCGAAGATGATGCGAGGCCAAGGTAATGAACTCTGTCTTGGCCTTATCCGTTTGTTCCAACTCAGACATCATTTCGTTAAAGGCCCGGGCTAATTCACCAGTCTCATCAGTGGTAGTTACAGGCACCCTGGCCGATAGGTCCTTGCCCTTGACTGCCCTTGTAGCTTGGATGAGGTTGGCGATGGGGTCAATAACGATCTGGGCTAAGGACAAACCCAGAAAAACCACGAATATGATCAGCAAACCACCGAAGTAAACCAGTTCACCTAGAATCTTTGGATTGTCCAGATAGAGCAAAAGTCCGACTATGGCAAAGGGTACACATGATGCGACCAGGAATAAAACGATCAGCTTGATTTTAAGAGACACGTTTTTGGTAACTAACCTTCGCTTGTGGCTTTAAAAAGTAACTTAATTTTAAGAATGGCACACTGAGGACGCCAATTGAAACTTTGACTACGAAGCCAGTTAACATGGCTTGCAGCAACAGATGAAACGGTAATGTCGCCGCGAAAGCAATGCTGAAGAAAACGATGCTGTCGACGAACTGGCCGGCCAAAGAGCTGGCTATGGTGCGCAGGCTGATAAGCTGAGCCCCGGTCTTTTTTCTGATGGTGCTAAAGATGTAGATGTTAATATTTTGCGCGATGATGTAAGCCGTCATGCTGCCTAAAGCAACCCGCGGTACCGCCCTAAAAAGCGTGTTTATTGCCTGGTCAGTATTGGATAGCCCCATGCTCAGCACGTATCTGGCTGTAAATTCACCCATAACGACAAATAATACCAACCCCAAAAAGCCGATCCAGACACTTTTGTAGGCTTCTTTGCGGCCAAAGTGTTCGGCAATCATGATGCCGGCAAAGAAAGCACAACCGTAAAAGACATTACCGGCATTGGTGACAAAGCCAAACAGGGATATGATCCTGGAGCCGAGGGCACTGACTAAGATGATGTTTGCCACCAGCAAGCCGGTTAAACCGGCTATGCCGTAGCGCAAGGCCAAAACTATCAGGGAGAGGTCAATCAAAGCCGTGGCAACAAAAATTAGCTCATTCATCACACAAGCATTTTATCAGACAGCCGCCACCGAACTCACACTAACCCCGACTAGAACTTTGATGTTAAGCTTTTGGTGTGGTAATGACCGTGCTTAGGGCAAAAGTGGATAAAAGACAATGGGAGAAACTCAGAGAAGTTTACAGAGAAAGAACTCTAGAGATTCCGCCTGAGATCCATAGCTCATATTTAG
>CAZCXO010000001.1:0-5748 GCA_964502645.1 uncultured Candidatus Saccharibacteria bacterium | reverse complement strand
GTTTACAGAGAAAGAACTCTAGAGATTCCGCCTGAGATCCATAGCTCATATTTAGCTCAGAGTAGCGAAAATAGCGACATCTGGAAAATAGTTACCATTTGGAAGACCAAGGAAGCCTTGATGGCTATGCGCAACTCCGGCAAAACACCCACCGGAGTTCAAATCTTTAATGCGGTCAATGTTACACCCGAACTGTCTGTTTTCAATATTAGCGAGAGTGCCTAAGTGGCGGTGTTGGATTTGATCATATGAGCGTCCTGGCCACGATCATAGGTTTTTACATTACTATCAAAACCGGAAACTTGGGCGGGTGTCTTGCCCGGGAAAACCTCTACCTTCATCGTCTGCTTAGCTGTCATTTGAATCAGGGCGGTAGCCTGGGTTGGGCCGGTTTTCACGGTAATACCTTTGTCGAACTGGCCTGACCAAATCGCCCCGGTACTCGTTACCATGTTGAGCTGGGCCAACTCAACTTTTACCACACCGCTGCTAGGTGTTATTTTGGTCCAGTCTGTGCCGTTTTTTACGGCAAACTGGGTTGGCTGCCCTTGGTAATCTCCAATCGAGAACTCCAGAGCCTTGGGGTCGATATAGTTGTAGGCCAATGCCAGATGACCGCTCCAATAGCCGTTGGGGTGAGAAGGGTCATTGCTGCCGGCGTAGCCGTTGGTACCAGCTAAGAACCACGTGCCGACGGCCTCGCCATCAACATCGTAGTCAAGCCTACCGTCCAGCGGTGCAGCTGTTCGAACATACCGCGGTAGTATCTGGTCTTTGACAGCCTTACTAAAGTAATCAAGTGGCGGAACCGTATTTATTTTGCCTGGCTCACTATTGTTGTAGGCGGTTGGGTAAAGTAGACCCTTCAAGTTCTTTTCGGTGTTCCAAACTGCAAAGTCCAGGCTCTGATGGCCGACGTAGCCGATGAGCTGGCCGGATTTGACTGGAATCTTGATACCGCCCTGTTTATTGGGTCCCCAATCGGCTGGCATCTTGGCTCGGATGTCACTGCTAAGGCTGGTCATGAGATTGTACCAGCTAAAGAAAGTACAGGAATTATGGCTGATAACCACCGCCCATTTTGTGGAAATTTCTGACCCGACAGAAATTATGGTGCCATCAGCGTCAGCATAAACCGGATATGTATTAACAGGGGCGTTCTGGTTAACTTGGTAGTAATACTCATGGTCTACAGGCGTAACATGTCCGCCAACCATCAGACCATAGGGCTGTATGGTTAATACATCTTTAACATCCATTGGCGAATGTGTTAGCTGACGGCTGCCGCGGCCGCTGCATTGGCCCCCAGACAGTGCTTTCCCCTTCGCGATTGGATCTTTTGAATTCGGATCGCCCAAATCCGTATTTCCCCGTGGACCACCTTGTGGACTATTTGTACGTGATTCAGCTACGGGTTTTGAGTTGTTCTTTTGGGCGACTTTGTAGCCGGCAAAACCTATTATGGCGATTACTATTACTATTAGAAGGAGACCTAGATGAGCAATGCCGGATTGAGAAAGTTTGTGATTTTTAACCATAAGCTTAATCTATCACAAGCCAGGCGAAAATAGCAGGCATGATGCAGCGTAGCATTCAAATTCTAGAACTATCGCTATCCAAGTGACCCAAGTCCCCACAGGACCATAAAAATGTTGCCGACTATACTCGATGCAATGCTGACCAAAAAAGCTATATCTGACGCCTTTTCTTTTAATCTCGCGCTAAAAACTAAGCCTACAATCAGCGCTAAGCTTGAGACCACAACGAATGGTAAATTGTAAAAGCCCATTACCAAAAACTGTAATGAACTATACTGCTGTGCGTCCTTAGTCGCACTTGCCGACATCATTAAAGTTACTATCAGGGGCATGAAGAACAATAATATAAACAGTACTGTAGCAAGTGTTTTTACTGATTTAACTTTCACGCAAGCAACTATATCTAAGTATGGTAATTTTTTCAAAGTGCTTATAGTTCCCGCTAGTGAATGTACTTCACAACTTTTTGTATATAGACCTTAACTTAACCAAATGACAATAGTGTTTATGCTTGTGGGGTATAGCGGTGACTTATACACAGGCATAATTCTATATTGATTGACTTTTTAATGCACACGCTTTTAAATCTTAGAGTGTGTCATATTGTATGAACAGTACTTAGAAATATTAAATATTAAAGAAGTGTATAAAAAAATAAAACTACTCCGCCTAGTCTATCAATCTCGACTTCGACTCGGATTAATAGCGCAGCTTTCGTTTGGAGCTACATTATTATTTAGCGGCCTATTTAATTCTGGGCTGGCTAGTGCGGCCGCTTGCACAATCACGCCTGACCCAACTAAAGATACGGATAAGATATCAATCAATGTAACCAGTGCCGGAACATACAGAGTCTGGAGCAACATACTGGCTCCTGATACGGCTAATGATTCTTACTTCTTGCAAGTTGATGGTAATCAAGCTGATGGTATTACACCGGTTAATGGTAGCTGCGGGGCCTCAATCACCGTTGGCGGTAACCAGTCCATTGCTGGCAAGGGCTGGACCTGGGTAAACTACTACATGAATGGCAATACTGCTTCATTCATTGATCTCAGCTTGGCCTCTGGCACCCATACTGTCATCATGACAGGCAACGGGTCGGGGGGTTTGGGCCTCGACCGTTTGTTATTCTTAACTGATACTTCATGTACTCCAACAGAAACAGGCACGACCTCGGGCAATAATTGTACACCTGCTTCCGTCTCGCCGACAGTCAGCATTACTTCTCCGGCTAGTGGTAATACTGTCTCTGGAAATAGTGTAAAAGTTAGTGCAAATGCCGCTGAAACAGGCGGAAGTATTGCTAGCATTCAATTCTATGATGGTACTACCGCAATAGGCTCACCTGTTACTACACCTACATCTGGCACAACTTATGACACAACCTGGAACACAACCAGTACCGCCAATGGTTCTCATTCCTTGACAGCCAAAGCTACAGATACTACTGGCGTTTCGACAACGTCGAGCCCTGTTTCAGTAACGGTCAATAACATTGCTCCCAAACCAACTGTAAGTATAACCGCGCCTACTAGCGGTGCCACTGTATCTGGTACGACCACAGTCAGTGCCACTGCCAGCGAAACCGGTGGCAGCATCGCCAGTGTCCAGTTTAAGGATGGCACCACTAACTTAGGCAGCCCTATCACTACTGCGCCTTACAATTACAGCTGGGGTACCAAGTCAGCCGCCAATGGCACTCACAGCTTAACAGCTGTAGCAACAGATACTACTGGCATCTCGACAACGTCGAGTCCTGTTTCTGTGACGGTCAATAACGTGTCAGCCTTCAGCTGTGCCGGCTCTACGGCTACTATATGTGAAGACTTCAACGCTAGTGCTTCCAACTTCACTGTACCTAATAGTAACGGTACCTGGAATGTCAGCGGTGGCCAGTATGTGCTGACTAATCCCGCTATACCCGCCGATCCTAACCTTTTCCTCAATGATAAGTCGCTGCAAAACACTGACCTGAGTGGAGACTTCACTATGACCTATGATGGAAGCACCAACAAGACAGGTAGTACATTCGTTAACTTTGGTTCAGTCTTCGACTACCATGATGAGGGCAACTATTACTACGTTGTCTTCAACCAAACCGATGATGCCTACACCAACGGTATCTTCAAGGTAGTCAACGGTGTACAACAGCCAAGACTGGCCGGCTTCCCCACGACTGGTACCATCACGTCCAACACGATGTATAACATCAAGATTGTCAAGACTGGCTCAAATATCACGGTCTTCAGGGGCGGGGTACAGCAAGCAACTGTATCAGACACGACCTTCACTGATGGCAAAATCGGGCTCGGCAGCCGTGGTAATGCAGCAACATTCGACAACCTGGTAGTAAATGGGACCAAAAAGGACACTATCTTCCCAACAGTTAGCATAACCGCACCAGCTAACGGGGATACTGTTACCGGTACTATTCCTGTCGATGCTACTGCCTCAGATAATGTTGGTGTCACCGGTGTCCAGTTCAAGGTAGATGGCGTGACGAACATTGGCAGTGTTGATACGACAGCTCCTTACAGCGTTAACTGGGATACCACCACAGTGAGTTGTGGTATCCATAGCTTAACAGCTATAGCTTCCGATGCGACACCCAATACGACCACCTCTGCTGGTGTAACGGTTACTGTGAATAACATTAGTACATGTGGTGATAAAAATCCTCCGTCCCAGCCTACCGGCCTGACCGCCACAGCTGTCTCCACTTCGCCGCAAATAAACCTGGCTTGGAATGCCTCAGTCGACGATCATGGAGTAGCAGGGTACAAGGTCTATCGCAATAATACGCAGGTAGCCACAGTCCTGGCTGGCAGCTGTAGTGGGACGCCACTGACCTGCAGTTATGGTGACAGCGGACTCAGTCCAAGCACCACCTATAGCTACTATGTGATAGCCTATGACACAGCTACACCAACGGCTAATAACTCTATTCCATCAGCTACTGTCAGCGCCAAGACCCAGGCTATAGCCACTACCGCAACCGTGCAGGGCGTCATCTCGGACGGATCCACGGGCAAGGCTTTGACCTGGCTTAATGACGGAGCCTATGCTACGGTTGGCCCTCAGGCTACTAGTTCTGGTGTGATTGAAACCTCGCAAGCCAACAGTATTGGCTATTATATCCTGACCGGTATTGAGACCAGACACAAGCATTCCTACAAATACCATGCTAATAACTACAAGTCAGCCGCTTACTACCTCCAATATCCAGCTGGAATTAACATCAAGAACGTTTCCCTGTCCCATTAGTATTAATAGTTAAATTGAAGCATAGGAAGAACAAGCACATGCCACCACCGAACGAGGAATCACCGCGACCAGTTACCGGCCCCAATGGTTCCAATAAGAGCATGGTCGTTATTGGCTTGGTAGTCCTAATCCTGATAATTGGTGTGGCCAGCTATTATGCTTTCCGGACTCAACCGGCTAATCAGGCTCCTAATTTGGTTCAAATAGCTCCTGCTGCGGTCAGTGTCACTAGCGCTGGCTTTAGCCCCCAGACTGTTACCGTCAAGGTTGGTCAGGGGGTGGTTTGGACAAACAGTGACGTTTCGCACCACACTGTAACTTCTGATAACCCCAAACCTGTCTTTAGCAGTGGGCAAGATCTTAAGCGCGACGATAGTTTCAGCTACGTGTTCGACAAGACAGGCACCTATCCCTACCACGACGGGCATAACATCGGCCACGGTGGGATTGTAATCGTCCGATGAGGAGATTGATTATATGAAAAAAATTGACTGGCTACAGAGTTTCCAACCCAACAAGCGCAACCTGACCTTTTTTAGTGGCTTCCTCTTCGTTCTACTATTTGCTATCATTGGCGTCCACTTACTAAAAGGCAGTCATGCCGCTACTCCCTATGTATCAAGTGAGGTAGAGTCAGGTACACGAACCAATAATGCTACCATCCAACCAGACAGCAATGCCTCAGGAGGCAGTTATGTGAAGTTTGGCAGTGGGAGTGGTGGGCCCGGAGGCGGTACTATTACGTTTGATGGTACCTTCAGTTCCACTGATCCAGCGGGCGGCCCCCATTGGAACAATGCTTATGGTAGCTGCTTCACCTACGTCAACCAAAACCAGCTCTCAATGACGCCAGCTTCGTCATGCAGCCCGGATTCTGATCACTTACGGACAGACATCTGCTCAAGTTCAGGCTGCAGCTCTGCTTCAAGCACAAGTGCAGGTC